>JAIRPX010000339.1 GCA_031256775.1 Dysgonamonadaceae bacterium | reverse complement strand
TTTTTGTTCTTGCGGTTTGGCTTTTGCCCAAACGCAGATTACAGACCGTGCAGGTTTGGAGGGTATTAGCGCCAACCTTGCAGGCTCGTATGTATTGACCGACGACATTGATTTGTCGGGTGCTAACTGGACTATGCTTGGCACATTTACAGGAACATTAGACGGTAATGGACATGTAATTACCGGTTTAACGATGACGAGTGGAAATCCGGCTGCCATGTTTCATACCTTAAAAGGTACAGTGAAAAATCTCGGTTTTGAGAATGCTTCCGTAATTACTACCGGTGCAACATCAAGAACAGCAGTGCTTGCTGGTTTTGCTAACAGCAATGCTGTTATTGAAAACTGTTATATTGCCAATTCGATTGTTGGCGGACGCTGGTGTGTTGGCTCATTTGTGGGAAGAGCGGATGGCGTGATGACAATTCGAAACTGTTATTCCAGTGCATACGTTTATACTTATGACTGGAATAATGATGGAACAGGACACGTCGGCGGAATTATCGGCAATCTTTTTGTCGATGGCTGTACGGTAGAGAATTGCTATTTTTCGGGCATTATTCAAAAAATGCCATCTTCTAATAGCAGCACCGAAGGACAGGTTGCCGGTATTGTCGGGTGGAACGGAAAAGGAGGTCCTGACCAGTCGAATGTATCCAGCACAATCAGTAACAATGTGAATTTAGCGCCCTATTTGCTCAGCAATCATGGGAAAAGACGCATTGCAGGTTCTTGTAGAGACCAGTCAGGAGGCGAGCCAACTTCCGGTTCCAATTATTCGCTTTCTACTACGGTAGTTTCCTCTGCTAATGACTGGGGCAATACTGCGGCTATAATCACCACAGGAACTGCCACTAACAAAGACGGCGCAAACATTCCTGACGGCGATGCCAATGCTAAAACGCAAAGTTTTTATTCCGGTCTCGGCTGGGATTTCACCGATATTTGGACAATCAGCGAAGGCGCATCCTATCCCTGTTTTTCGTGGGCAAAAGATACAACTTCTTTCGTGGTCGTGCCTGCGAGCGTATTGAGTACATTAAGAGTGGAGGAAGGCGCTCCGCTTGATTTGTCGAAATATATCTTTTCAGGTCGCGGGCGTGCGCTTACTTTTACAACCGGCGATCCGCGCGTTTCGATTTCAGGTAGCGTGATTACATTAATTCCTCCTGTGTTGGTTGATGAGGTGATAGGAATTACAGTGAAAGAGGCTAATTATCCGCAAACTTATACTTTGCAAGTGACTTTGCAGGCAACCCAAAGCAAGAATGCAAACCTTTCAAATATAACGTTGAGCGAAGGGGAACTGATACCTGCTTTTAGCCCTGATGTTACTTCCTACAAGGTTTTAATTCCGTTAAATGTTACTTCCATTACTGCTACTGCTACGAAAGATGACGCGCTTTCGAGCGTTGCGGGCGATGGCGCAAAAGATGTAACCACCGGAGCTACCCAAACAATTACGGTAACTGCCGAGTATGGTAACACAAAAGATTATGTTATCAGTTATGTTATACCAGAGTACATTAACGACCTTGAAGGCTTGGAAGGTATTGGCGATAATTCAAACGGCAACTATATGTTAACAGACGACATTGACTTGTCGGGTAAAAACTGGATGCCGCTGGGCGATTTTACCGGCACGCTTGACGGTAACGGGCACGTCATTAAAAATATGACGATAAATTTAGCACAAAACGGAACGGCTTTTTTCCAGAGAATAAAGGGCAGCGCCGTTGTTAAAAATCTGGGTTTTGAAAATGCTTCGGTTACAAACCTGACCGAGTCGCGTACCGCTATTCTTGCCGGCTTTTTAGAAGGCTCCGCAGTTATCGAAAACTGCTATATTGCCAATTCGACAATATTGGGTCGATGGTGTGTCGGATCGTTTGTGGGCAGGGCGACTAACATTACGGATGGCGGCACGGCTGCTATACGCAACTGCTATTCGAGTGCGACCATATTCCATTCCAACGAAAACAACAATGGACGCGGAATGACCGGCGGCATCATCGGCAATATTTTCGACGGCAACAAAATGGTTGTGGAAAAGTGCTATTTTGCGGGTATTATTCAAAAGGTTTACCGCGCCACCGAAAATACCATTACGGAAGGAAACATAGCCGGTATTGTCGGATGGATTGGGCAGGATGGCACTCAAACAATCAGTGGTTACACCGTTCAAAACAATGTGAATCTGGCGCCTTACATTTTGAGTAATTACGGTAAGCACCGTATATCTTCTACCCGTGGCGACGAAAACGTCAATGATCCCACTCCGGGACCAAACTATTCTTTATCTTCTTCCGTTGTATCAATTTACGACGACTGGGGAAATACATCGGCAATTATCACAACGGGTACTTCAACTAACAAAGATGGCGAAAATATTCCCGACGGCGATGAAAATGCCAAAGCACAGACTTTCTACGAAACAACTTTGGGCTGGGATTTTACCAATAAATGGGAAATAACAACAGGAGGCAGTTATCCGAAATTCCAATGGGCTGACAACACGCGCCCGCATTTCGTAACAACTCCCATTTCATCTTTTCCACTGTCAGGTTCTGCAACTATTGATTTGGGAAAATACATCTTTTCGGGCAGAGGCTTGCCGCTTACGTTCTCATCGTTAAGTGATAAAATCCAGATAACAGGTAGCGTTGCAAGTATTGTGCCGTCTGCCACCATATCGACAATGGAAACAGTAACTATAACAGTTAAAGAAGGAAATTTGACTCCCGTAAGAGAATTGCAAATTAATTTGATTCCAACGGTCGTTCACATTGCTGCGGAAGCCGATCTGGAACAGATAAGGACTACTCCAAACGGTAATTTTGTTTTGGATAACGATATTACCATGACGAGCGAATGGACGCCGGTTAACAATTTTACCGGAACGCTTGATGGCAATGGACACGTTATTTTTGGTTTAACGCCTGTAGCGCAGGATGGTACGGCTTTCTTCAAAACAATTTCAGGCAACGCAATTGTTAAAAATCTGGGTTTTGAGAATGTAAATGTAAACGGAGGCAATAATGTACGTTGCGCAGTTGTTGCAGGTTATATGGAAGGCAGCACGCTCATCGAAAACTGCTATATTGCCAATTCTACCATAAGCGGTCGCTGGCATGTTGGCTCGTTTGTGGGCAGGGTTGCAGGTTCAAATTCTACTGACAGGGCAATTATTCGCAATTGCTATTCGAGTGCATTTATTTATACTCCTCAATACAGTAATGATGTTGACACTGAAAATTCAGGACATGCAGGCGGAATTGTCGGCGTATTTAATAATGCTAACAATACGGTACAAAACTGTTATTTTGCGGGCGTTATACAAAGAAATCCAAGTGTTTACAGACCTGACGAAGGACAAGTGGCTGGTATCGTTGCATGGAATAACGGAAATAACAATGTGATTGAAAAAAATGTCAATTTAGCTCCTTATTTATTGAGTAATAATGGTAAACATCGTATTAGCTCAGTTCAGGGCAACGAAGAGACAAATAATCCGAGTGGACCAAATTATTCCTTATCTACTACTGTTGTATCAACTTGTGACGATTGGGAAAATACATCGGCAATTGTAACTGCGGGTACGTCTACAAATAAAGACGGGGCAGATATTCCCGGCGGCGACGAAAATGCCAAAACGCAGACTTTCTACGAAACGACATTAGGCTGGGATTTTACCGATAATTGGGAAATAACGACAGATGGCGGCTATCCGAAATTCCAATGGGCTGACGATACGCGCCCGCATTTTGTTGTTCCAAATATTGAGATTTCATTGACTAACTTAGCGTCTGTCGATTTATCGAAATATATCTTTTCCGGAAGAGGATTAAACCTGACTTTCAGCACAACAAGCGATAAAATTAATATTGTTGGCAGCGAAATAAGTTTCGCACAGCCGGTTTTGGCGGAAGTTACAGTAACTGTTGATGTTAAGGAAGGCTCGTTAACGCAAACTTATCCGTTGTCAATAAAATTAATTCCCGCTTTACCTTTTGAGATTGCAGCAAATTCGGAGAGAGAAGCGTCTGAGTATAATCCAGTTTCATATACAGACATTGTTTTCAATGAGGGTTCGCAACTGACAGGCATTGCTCCTGAGGGATTAAATGTTAATGGCGTTGTAAAAGTTAAAAAAACATTCGCCAAAGACGGATGGTATGCAATCGGCTTCCCGTTTGATATAAATAATGTAAGTTGCGATGTGGATATTGCAGGAGACGACAATTACGATAAAAACGAATTGAAAACTTACAATCCAAACGGAGGCTCAGGCAATTTAGGCGATTACTGGTTGAAATATTACGACGGTTCAGCTTTTGTCTATTATGCAGACGGTTCAACAAATATAGCGGCAGGCGGTTACGCTTTGCAAGTTCCAGACGTTTTGGATGGTGCTACATTTACTTTCACTTCTGCAAATGGCATAACAATAAGCAATTCAAGCAATTTTGCAATATCGCCCGACGCTTATGCGCATGTTAGCAATCCTTCGGTGGCAAATACGTCAATATCGCCTTTGGATGTTATCGGCACATATTATATTTTTGGTATCAATCCGGCAGCCCGCGCCGATTTCGGACGATTGACCGTTGAAAATGCGGCTTTAAAAACCGCTTTAGCGCCATTCGAATCGGTAATTATTGCCAACGGCAATACGCCGCTGTTGTCGTCGCTGAATATAGATAATCTGACGGCTTTACCAAAAATTGATTTGTCCGGCGAAAAAATTATCGCTGTAGAATATTATAATTTGCAGGGACAAAAAATTGAACAGCTGCAAGATAATTCGGTTTATATTATGAAATCAGTTTATGAATCGGGAAAAACAGTGGTAAGCAAATTAAAAACTAAAAATTAAAAACTAAAAATTAAGGAATCAAAGGATTTAAATTATTCCTTTGATTCCTTTAAATCATAAAAAACAGACATCATAAAAAACAGACATCATGAAAAAAATAAAATTTCTTATAATAGCTATCTTATTGACGACCGGCGCTTTTGCTGAACGTCAATCTTTCCGCGAACGCGCCGATAACTGGCGGCAACGTGAAAACAGCGAAGACAAATCGGGTATTCAGCGTAGCGCAATCAACGACGGAGAGACCCCTAACGACGAATTATCAGTTCCTGCAGGCGACCTGACTTTGTTGGAAATTATTCTTGTAAGTGGCTTATATATATATATATATATATATATATATAGAGAGAGAGAGAGAGAGAGAAAGGTCTCCCCAAAAATATAATTTATAATTACAAATCAAGTCATGAAAAGACGTAACTTGTTAGCATTAATTATCATTTTAACGGCAATCGCATTTTTTTGTTCTTCCACCTATATGCCGCTTGCAGGGCAGAATACAGGAACGCAGGAATCTGGCGTTATTATTGACGGGAAATCACGGTTCACC
>JAIRPX010000338.1 GCA_031256775.1 Dysgonamonadaceae bacterium | reverse complement strand
TCTAAGTGCCATTCGTCCGTGCAGAACAAACTGAATACTTTATTTTCGTCTTTTTGAGTAAACGTAAGTTCTGTTTTATCGACGCTCACTTTATCATCGGTTATTTGTTCTACATTTTCTTTTTTGTCGCAACCTGTCAACAGGAAACATACAACTGCAATAATTGCTAATCTTCCCAATAAATAATACATCTGTTTCATGATTTATAAAATTTATGTTCAAACATGTTTTATCTTTACGGGCATGAAGATAATGTTTTTAGTGGATTTAGACATTAAATTATAGCAAAGTATTTGTGTTTTTTTAAATTTATTTACAATATACATCAGCTGTCCTTATTCCGCTTATTGTTATTTACTTTGCTTTGCAAGCGTCGATGTCTTTAAAGTTAACCGATTCTGAAATTATCTTGCACAAGGTAACAGGAAAAATACAAATTCCATATAATCAAATTACCCTAACACAGATATAAACCGGACATGTCGGAATTGCGATATTTCGGCAGCGAGGCGGTGTTTTTGGATTTACAAGGAAGTTTTTCAACGCAACAACGACTGTTATCAATCGTATGTTGGAAATTATGCTCAAACGTTTTTGATTCAAACCAAAAACAATAAGAAATATGTGTTTAGTTGTGAAAATCGTAATTTTGTAATATCTACCATTAATAAACAGAAGCAGGCATGAGTTTTATATAGATCTGTTTTAGAAAACTTCCTGCCCCCAGACAACAGGGGCAGGAAAGCTAATAAACCTATTAATAGACAACATTATTCATTGAGTGAACTTATTTCATTATTCCTTTCCAAACGGCATTGCGCAACGTTCCTTCGGCATCGTCGGAGGAATATTCCCAATACATAGCACCGCGCAGGTGTTGCTGTAACAGGTATTCGCATTTGAAAGCAATTGAACGGGCATTTTCATACACCAGAGCGATTTCACCTTTTGTATTAACCAAATACGGAACTTTAGCTACATCATCCCATTTTTCGACAAATCCGGTTAATTTAATAATATTCTTATAATCAACCGAATATGCAAGGCTTTTCGTATCACCATGTCCATAAAACGGTATGCCCAACACCAATTTTTTCGCTGACATTCCGTTTTCAATATGCTTGGCAATCGATTCATCGGCCGAAATCTCATTGACTAATTCCGAACGATGCAAAGCCGAATGATGGTAAGGCGGCGAATCGACGTCATACATCATGATATTGACAAAGTTGACAATTTCCGACAAGGCTTTAAAATCGTAATATTGGGCGCTTGCGGCAGAAGCAAAAGTAAGCAATTTCTCATTTCCGATAGATTTGCGGATTTCCTGCATCAGCAGGGTGAAATTTTCCCTATCTTTAGGAGAAGCTGAAATACCGGCCTCGTTGCTGGTTGGATATTCCCAATCGAGATCGATGCCATCTAAATTAAATTCATCTACTATACGTTTACAATCCGCCGCAAAATTTTTGCGGTTGTTTTCCGTCATGGCCATTTCGCTGAAACGACCGCTCGTCCAGCCGCCAATCGACAGTAAGATTTTCAGCGACGATTTTTTCTTTTTCAAATCTACAACAGATCTTAACCTCGCTTCATTGTCAATCGTCACGCCGCTGTACGTTTCATTCACACGGCCAAACGAATAATTGACATGCGTAACTAATTCGTAATCCGGCATTTCCGCACTCCACGAAGTAAGATATGCCAAGACGATTTTACTGTCGTCGTCAGGGATTACTCCCGGAGTTTCTCCGGGAGTTTCACTTGTTGTTTGGCCGCTTCCATATCGGTTTTCGTTATTTTCTTTACACGAAAAACCTAAAAAAGTAACGTTGAAAATCATCAACATTACAACAATTCCTTTCTTTATCATTCGTTTGTGTCTAAAATTGTTTTTATTTTTTTTAACAATGATTTTTCCGTATTTTTTTCGTCGCTTTCCAACGACCAAAGTCCGATACCACCCAGATTATTAGGGATAATTACCTCATTTATACGGCGTTCCATATCTCGCAATCCATTGTAATAAATTTTATCTACTTCCTTTTTCGGATCATTATTGTTTTCTTTCAACACAATCACTGCCGGAATTTTGGTTGGTGCGTCCGTATAAGCCCCGCAAATATCACGGTAACTGATATACTCGATATGCTGTTCCAGATTCGCCCATGTAAATTCGGCCGGTACACCGAAATAGCGTATGCCAACAGCGGGTGCAACCAAAATCAAGCGGGAAGGATCGGCCACCTGTAAACCAGACCAAGTAAGCCATGCACGGATTTCGTCGGCTGCATACTGTACCGAGCCGTGCGAAACCGGACTGAGGTTTTCGTTCAGGAAAGCCAGCACAAACACATAATCGTATTGCGGCAGATTGACCACACCGGCCAACGCCCCCCGCGTCCAACCACCGATGACGGACAAGGACATCAGATAATCGTATTCCGTTCCGTCGATGATGTTTTTGGAACTTTTAATTTTATCAGCCACCATTTCGTAAAATTCCTTGACAGCCGCCGGATTATCGTAATTTTCCGCAATACATTCGTCCATATAAATATTGACGCCGTCGAAATCATAATCCGTTACTAGTTGAGAAATTTTGTCCGTCAATGCCCGCGGATTATTAACAGCCGGATTATAAAACGTCAGACTACCATACAGCGAGCCGGAATTAAGGTAGTTAATTACGCCGGAAACTTCCAGGATCACATAAACGCCGTAGTGATGGGCAAAAGCCATCAACGTAGGAATATCGAGTGTCTGCATCATAGCCAAATCCAGTGTACCGTCTTCCTTCACTACCGCCGACGAAACGACCAAATGCGTAATAGATTGCCAATCCACATCGTCGAGCGTACCGTTTTTGGTCAGAAAACCAACCAATTTGCGCAGGTTTTGTTTCGGCACAAAATCTTTAGTAACCAAGACGGAAGCCTTTCGCGAATTGGAAACGCTGTTGCGCGTTACTTCAAATTTCAATTCTGCATTGAACAAAAAATTGTTCAGCGGATAACTCAAGTCTTTTTCCGTCGAAATTTCTTCGCCATTCAATGTCCAACGGTAGGTTGCACCGTCGGAAGGCGAAACCATCGGCGTAAAAGTCATTGTTTGACCGAGTTTGTAAGCCATGTTGGTTTGCCAAGTTACATAAATATGCGGAACGTCTTTTTCGCCAAACGGCGGATTTTCCGCGCTGTCATCGACACAGGCAAAGAAACCGAACAAAGGCAATAATGCTAATAAATATTTTATCTGTTTCATATTGTTTTATTTTATTTGTCCCACCACATACGCGACAACCAATCGTCCGTACCGCCGAGGCGATCCACCGCTGTTTTCCATTCGTCGTAATTATTTTTCTGTTCGCTCACCGGATAGGGAATTCGGCGAGGCGTTTTCCCATTCGATTGATTAACAGTCGGATAATTGTTGTAAAATTGGATATTCGGTTGTTCCATTCTTCTCCAATTCGACCACGTTTCCACCGGATCCAAAACATTCAAAATCCACAACTGCGTACCGATTTGTTCCAATTCTTTACCGGATTGCAACGGATTTTTCGCCGAATAATTGGCTGCTGCATCAGCCGGAACTTTCACGTCGAACAGACTCCATTGATTGACCGCTGCTTCCATACCTTTTTTGAAATGGTCTTGCGCATTGCCTGCGATAAAGCCTTTCACAACAGCTTCGGCCTGCAAAAATTCCACTTCGGCATAACTCAAATGAATATACGGTGAGCCGTAATTGGTAATCACTTTTGAAGGTTGCATCAGTTGCAACAGCCAAGGTACTTCGGTTTCCACTCCATTCACGTTAATGGTGATGGCCGATTTTGCGCCCGTAACCATGTCGTAGTTAAAAATCTGTGCCGGATTGACCAATTCCTTATATGTGCCGTAATATGCGTACAATTGCGGAGTAATCTCTGTGCGTACATTGTCTTCCAGATAGGAAGAGCCGTAATACAGCAGGCGCGGGTCGCCCAAATCTTCCATTGTTCCGATCAATTCGCGCGTCAGGCGGAACGTACTCGATTTGTCTTTCAGCAGGATATTTGCCAAACCGTTGCCGGCCGATGCCCCTACCGATTCCTTTACATTTTCGTGTTTCAGATAGCAAATATCGCTGTTGGACGTAAAAACGCCGTCATTTACAGCCGATTGTACTTCCACTTTCGCCCGCGCCGGATCAACTTTTATCAAGCGCATCGCAATACGCAAACGCAACGAATTTGCAAATTTCCGCCATAAATCGACGTCGCCGCTGTAATACAAATCGGCGGTTGCTTTGGGATAATTCGCGCTCAACGAGGCCGCCGCCTCTTTCAATTCCTTGAAAAAGTCGTCGAAAATCATTTCTTGTGTATCGTATTTGGGCCTGAAAATTCCGGAATAGTAGGCTTTTGCCGCATCAAAATAAGGAATATCACCGTAAATATCGGTCAAACGCAAAAAATTTTCCACTTTCAGTATACGCGCCATAGCATGGATATTTGTATATTCGGGAATATCACGCGTGCGTTCCGTCAGATCCACCACTTCCTTGATAATTCCCGGCGTTCCGCCAATTCCGGAATAATACATATCCCAATAAAGCGAAAAATACGCATCGCTTTTCTGGCCTTTTCCACCGTATTCGATCGTGGCCCAATCTTGCGTCCATTGGTTCATAAATCCGCCCGGATAGATGAGGAAACGATGCCAATTATCGGTCTGATTGCTTTGCAACAGCTCAATAGTCGGTATTTGCAAATTCGGATCCATGTTCGGCGACTGTGTCGGGTTTTCGTTCAATTTGTCGAAATCAACACAACTTACCGCGAGCAAGGTAAAAGCGGCTGCTAAATAGTTGATGTATTTTAAATTTTTCATATTTCGTTTATTTTAAAATTTCACACTGATACCTAACCCGAATGTCCGGCGCGAAGGCAAAGATCCGTATTCAAAGCCTTGTCCGTTGCCGTTATTGTAGTTCGATTCCGGATCTACGTTTTTCAATTTCGTATAAAGTATCCACAAATTGCGTCCGTAGGCCGTAATAGCCACATCTTGCAGAACAAATTTAGCCAACCAGCTTTTCGGAAACGAGTAGGAGAGGGTCAGTTCCCGCAGTTTTACATAAGAGGCGTCGAAAATAAACGGCTCAGGTGTATTGTTGGTAACCATCTGCCAATAGGTTTGCGGGTCGACCGCTTTCGTATTGGTTTCCCACATCGGGTTTTCGTCTGTGCCGACATTGACAACTCCCTTTCCGACAAATCCGCCGGTCGGTGTCCATTCGTTGTTCGACTTGTTGGCGGCTCGGCGTGCCTCTTCTGAGGCATACCATTCTTCGCGTCCGGCCAATGTTTCGGTCGAAGTACCGTTGGCGTGCGTCATCCATGAACTCATCGAGTAGATATCGCCGCCGAATTTCATGTCGAACAAAATGCCCAGCGAGAGGTTTTGATAACGGAACGTATTGCCGAAACCAAGTGTAAAATTATAGTTTCCGTTGCCCAAGATAGACACTTCGTTATCAAAAGTTGGCATGCCCTGTGCATTGAAAATAATATCGCCGTTTTCGTTCCGTTTGAATTTTTTACCCACAATCGATCCGTAAGCCTGTCCTTCGGTTGCGTAGATAGATGCACCTGCCCAACGTGCTTCCGCAAGCAGATAATCCTTAACTTCGGGGTGAAGCGAAACGATTTTATTGCTGTTTTTCGCTAAATTAATATTGGTAGTCCATTCAAAACGGTTGGTTTTCACCGGAGTAGACGAAACGGCTAATTCAATCCCCTGATTAACAATTTCTCCGGCATTGATTGTAGCGTGCGTATAGCCGGCTGCGCTGGTCAAAGGCAAATCTAAAATCTGATCGACCGTTGATTGGTGGTAATAACCGAGATCGAAATTCAAGCGGTTGTCAAAAAATCGAACGTCGATACCGGTTTCATACGAATAGGTTGATGTCGGTTTCAAATAACGGTTGGGCAAGCGGGTCGAGGCCACTGCACCTAGCGATTGTCCGTTGATGGTGTAGGGTTGCAGTCCGTAGGTCAGATTCAAGCGGTAGGGATCAGTATCTCCGCCGACTTTTGCCCACGAGGCACGCAGTTTGGCGAATGAAATACCAGCCAGCCGCAGATTGGTTATTTCCGAAAAAATGAAACTCCCGGATACGGACGGATAAAAATACGAACGATTGTCTTTGTAAAGCGTAGAAGACACATCATTGCGGAAAGTCATATCTAAATAGAGGAAATTCTTGTAGCCCAAATTTATTGATCCGAATACCGAATTGATTTGTTTCCGATACAATCCATGTGCAGGCTTGTCATAAACGGAATAATTCATAATATCGACAATGCCCGGTATCACCTCGCTTTTTCCGACCAGATTGTAACTCTCATTATTATATTGCATAATGTTGTCCCCCACGAAAGCCGATACATCAAGCACCTCGTTAAAAAAACGCTTGTTGAACTGCACCATCGCCTCATAATTGGTTTCATACACTGTGCTTGTCAAATCTTGCATGCGTCCGGCCTCCAAGCCGTCGGTGTAGCGCGGAGCATAATCGGTGAAATGAAAATTATAGTAATCTGTTCCGGCTTTCACCCGTGCCGAAAGATAATCCGTAAAATCGTAGCTGATTTGCGCCAACCCCATCCACCGGTCTTTTTTAGAATAATTTTCCATTTCATTCAAAACCCAATACGGATTCAGGCGGTAGATATTAGCATTCCACGAATTGTAGCGTCCGTATTCGTCTTTATAGCCAGAGGCAAGCCATTTTTGGTCGAAGTTCGGCGCAATGCCGATCAGCGAATTGCCGATGTTGTTCGGACTGTCGGACAATGCCGGCCGGTTATTCACGCCTTCGGTCGTATAATTGGCGCGTCCTTCAACATGTAGTTTTTTTGCAATCGTTGCACTGCCTTTCAGCATGAGGGTTGTCCTGTGCATATCGGACGAAGGCACAATATCGGTGTTCCGCATGTCGGAAAGCGAAAAGCGGAAATCCGTATTTTCGTTGCTGTTGGAAACGGCCAGTGTATTCGTAAATGTCAAACCGGTACGGAAAAACGACATAATATTGTTATTCACATTGCCGTAGGGTTTCATTTCACCATTATATATAGGTGCTTGCATGTTCGGGTCTAATTTTGCGCCCCAAGCCGATTGGGTAGAAGTCCGCGCATTCGACGCCAAAATCGGCGGTTGTCCCTGCGTGCCTTGTCCATACACACGCTGGTAATCGTCGAAATGCGATAAAATGCTGACCGCATTGACATTTGTTGAAAAATCAATGCCCAATCCCTTTTTGTTCTTTCCTGATTTCGTAGTAATCAGCACCACGCCGTTGGACGCGCGCGAACCGTATAAAGCTGAGGCCGACGGCCCTTTCAAAACGGAAATCGACTCAATGTCGTCGGGATTGATTCCCGACAAGCCGTCGCCCATGTCATAGCCGCCGTTGTTGTCGGCAGAGCCTAATTGTGTGTTATCCATCGGCAAGCCGTCGACAACATAGAGCGGCATGTTTGAGCCGGTCAGTTGCGAATTTCCGCGAATAATCACCCGCGTAGAGCCTGAAGGTCCGCCGGCAGTAGTTGAAATATCCACGCCCGCCAATTTTCCCGAAAGGGCGGTAATTGCATTAGCGTCGCGTCCGGCTGTGATTTGGTCGCTTTTCACTTCCGACACGGCATAACCTAAGACCTTGGCTTGCTTTTTAATGCCCAAAGCCGTAACGACTACTTCGTTCAGTGCCTGCACATCTTCGGCCAACTTGATTTTGAGGGGCGATTGTCCGCTTGCTTTCACGTCTTGCGGCACATAACCCATGTATGAAACCGTCAAAACGGCATTGGGAGAAACCGTCAATGTGAATTGACCGTCCAAATCCGTAACCGTTCCGTTGGTTGTTCCTTTTTCCAAAACAGAAGCCCCAATCAACGGCTCTCCTGTTGCGTCCGTTACCGTCCCTGAAATATTCAGTTTGTTGGTTTGAGCATATAAACTGCTAAATATCAACATAAAAAACAGTACGAAACTTCCTTCAATTCGTTTCTTCATACTTGAATAATTATAGCTAAAACGGCAAAAGCGAAATGCCTTTGCCGTTGAGTTTAGTTGAAAAGATTCTTATCTCAATACCTTAATGATACTTGTTTTGCCGTTGGAAACCACTTTGACAACATAAACACCGTGTTGCGGAATCACGATCGAATTACTGTAGGAACGGTTTAACAACTGACCGGAAACGTTGTATAACTGAATACTCGGATTAACAGCGTCATAAAGATACAAGCAACCGTTTTCTACCGCATATTTCAATGAGTTGGCAGCAATGCTTGTAATGCCTGTATATAAATTAAGGTCAGTCCAAAATCCCCACTCCGATCCTTGCGCACCCGGAATTTCATTGCCTTCTTTATGCGTATTGGCTATACATGTATAATATTTACCTTCCAATACAACGATAGCACCCTTTGGCCAAGAACGCAAATCGTCCCAAGTGGGAATAGTTACTCCCTCAATAGACAATAAATCTTTTTCTTCACCCAGCGGAGTAGGATCTTCATTCCATATACCGTTTTCATTCCACCAATGGCCAAATTTCGATCCCGGAAATTCGCCACCATTTGCATTTGTTTTTGCAATACACTTATAAATCAAATGCGTATCGATATTGATAGCGATCCAACCCGGCAACCATCTCAGTTCATTATCATACCAATAACCAACATAGTTATCCGGAAGAATATTTTCCGGCTCCGGTTCTTTTTCCGCTAATGTGATATTACAAACTTTTGAATAAGCGGCAGGATTTCCGGTTTCCGGATTAAAATATTCTTCACCCCATGAATCTACTGCAGAAATACATACATAAACCACTCCATGATATATATAATTCATTCCGAGTTCAAGCGTTCCTATGTTCTCTACCCACAATTTTCCTTCGGCTATTTTATCATAGCCTTTGGGAATAACTACGTTATTGGCGTCAGTATGTTCAACTGTCCAATATTCAGGATTCCACCATTCTTCACCCCAAGAGTGCATACCGTCTTCTCTGACACATTGATAAAAACCGCCTTGATAATAAACAATTTGGTCATAAGCAATAGCATAATCACCCATGTTTTGTACCCATTCGATGATGTTGTAATCTTCCGCAGGAGGCCATGCGCCTTCTGTTGTTTTTGCAAACAATATAGAGCAAATGCTCATCATAAAAACTAAAAGTAGTATTATTCTCTTCATAAGACAAGTAATTAAAAATTTAAAATTCCGGGTTAAAGATAAATAAAAATACTATACCTTACAAATTTTATTGTTTTTTATCTGTAATTTTTTTATAAAATCATGCTGTAAATTTTCCTTACCAATCACAGTATACTCCCCACAATTCAATTTTACCCACCATAATTGCGAGAGCAAAGCCTAAAGTAATCCGATAATTTACATAGATTGCGAACTGCTTCGTTCCTCGCAGTTCGCAATGACAATGTTCAAAACCATACTTCACAGAATATAACAATCATGCTATAATTTTTGTCCAATAAACAGCTTGTTCTTTCCTTTCAATACAATAAAATTCCGTTCCAAGGTCTCCTAAAAAATAATTTTTTATAATTTTCGGATTTTTAACCGGATAATATCCATCGTAATAGATTTATCACAGATATAATATCTTTTTAAGAAAAGTTAAATAAAAAAAACTACCACGTTTTCGATCGAAAAGTATCTCTATTGGTTAAAAGAGCAGAACCTGCAACTTTTATTCTAACAGGAAAGCAATTAAAGAGATTAAGAGAAATGTTTTCAAAGTAAAGCAATATGTATTTGCTGTTATTTTGCTTGTAGAAGAGTTGAAGAAAA
>JAIRPX010000336.1 GCA_031256775.1 Dysgonamonadaceae bacterium | reverse complement strand
GAGCATTTTTAGTCCCACAGTAAAAAATATTACCGAAAAAGTATTACCTTTGCTGCGATATTTCTAATAAAAACAAATAAGCTAAACAGTTAGAAATATCCATATTTTTATTTTTAATTAGTGTAATATTAATTTGTATGAAAAAGTTTGTTTTAGTAATGGGGATTTTATCCTTAGTAATTGGTTTTAATGCCTGCAAGGGCAAGAAACAGGAAAATCAAGTCGTTTCCGAAGCTATTGACGCAGCTCATAATTCGAGAAACAGTCTGAATTGGGATGGCGTTTATACCGGCGTAATTCCATGCGCTGATTGTGTGGGTATCAGGACAAAAGTAATTTTGAATACCGATAACACCTATACTGTTATCAGAGAATATATTGATAAGGAAAATGGCTTTTACAGTTATTCCGGAGAAATTGTATGGAGCGAAGATGGCAGCGATATTATTCTGAAAGAAGACGAAAGGGAATCGGCAACAAAGTTTAAAGTGGGCGAAAATATACTTATGCAGTTGGATAAGGAAGGCAATATCATAACCGGCGATTTGACTGACAATTATGTTTTGGTTAAAGCCAATCCTGATTTGGTTGGAAAACGCTGGAAACTGGTTGAACTGTCGGGTGAACCGGTTAATTCGGATCAAGTAAAGGAAGCGTTTATCATTTTCAAATCAGACGATAACGTGGTAACAGGCAATGCTGGATGCAACAATATAAATGGAACATACTGGCTTGGCACAAACAATGGAATTTCATTTTCACCAATGACGTCAACGCTTATGATGTGTCTCAATATGGATGTTGAAAATAATTTCAAAAAAGCTCTTGAAGCAACAGAATCCTATTCCTTTAAAGAGGATACACTTGTTCTGGAAGGAGAAACAGCTCCATTAGCCCGTTTTGTAGAAGTTATTGAAGAATAACTGTCAATAATAAGAAAAATGAAGCAGTCTGTAACATAACGGATTGCTTCATTTTTTTTGTGCATCGTCATTGCGAAAGCAACGGATCATCTGCAAAACATAAGATTTTGCAAACCAGCGCCAGCTAATAGTTTTTAGCTTTTAACTTTTAGTTTTTTTCTGGATTGCTTCGCTAACGCTCGCAATAACGTTGCACAAAATTAAACCGCGTAAAGTATAACTATTTCGTTGCATCAGCAGCCGGAGCAGAAGACAATACAAAACGGGCAATAATTTTTTCCCCTTCTTTCAGAAACAAAGTATCAGCTGAAACTTCGTAATTATCTGTCGATGAGAAAGTTTTGCTCATTTCGCTTTCTGTTGACGTATTCATGCAAAACATCCTGGTAGAAGCTATACCTGAAAATTTAAGTTTGTTGTCTGCGCCAATTTCATACGTTCCGTGAAAACTGTTACATCCATTGTTGCCAAAAACTTTATTGTCTGTGACAGAAAAAGTTATATAAGCTTCTTTGGGGTTTGTTATTGAAGTATTGCCGAAAATCTCTACAAGTTTCCAATATTTTCCCGCCACATCTTTACCTGCATTAAGCAGTTCATTCTTCGCAACAGATTCGCCGTCAACAACAGTGGATTTTTTTGCGCCACACGATACAATACCCGTTGCCAAAGCAACAATTCCTAATAATAAAAAGATATTTTTCATACAATATTATTTTAAAAAAATTTGATACTGCAAATATAGATGATTTTTTCAATACTATACGAAAACCGATAAAAATTTTAAAGAAAAATGACATAGAATATTCAGAAAAAATCATTACTTTTGCCAAAAAATTTTCGGAATGAAAAAAATTGTACCATTAATTATATTAGCCTTTTTTGCCGGTTCTGCAACAGGGCGGGCAAAAGTTGTTTACGCAGGTAAAATTCCAGGCGCCAATCCTGAAAAAGTCACTGTTACATTGAACGATAACAGTAACTGGTATGGTATGACAGGGTATGGTTTCGTATTATTTATTGGAGCGGACTTAAACATGAGCGCTTATACCAGCAGCGTAGAAAGCAACTATGAATCAGCAGATTACATTATCCCTCAAAATTCCACATTCGATGGATATGAAGTGTCGTCCTGTATAGGCAGTAGCGGCACAAAAAGTCAAACCATTGAAATAGAAGAAGGTATTTATAAATACCGTATTCTCTTTATCGAAGATGGCAGTCCCAGACCCGACGTAAATGTGCTTTTCAACTCTTCGCCGGTTTCCTTTGATAAAGGCTGGGAATATATTTTCACAACGGTTAATAATGAGGGAGAAGCCAGTTTTGATAAACCCAAAGGCAGCCTGGAAAGCATACCGCCCGAAACGGCTCTTTTTGAACTGCCATTTACCGACAATTTTTCAGCCTCATACACAAACCAATGGCGAATTATAGATGCAAATGGCGATGGAAAAACATGGACGCAACCGACAACGGAATTAGTAAAAGCTCCCGATGATAATTCCGGAACAATGGCATTTATGAATAGCAATTCTAAGGCTGATGATTATTTGATTACCAAAGCGCCCATTGTTTTACCTGCAAGCGGATTCATGTTCAAAATTATGTACAGAACGGCAGAATCGCCCGAATCTTTCATGATTATGTATGGAAAATCCGATAATATAAATGAATTGCAGCCATTAGGAGAAGAAATTTATTGCTCGCAGGAAGAATGGCAGGAATTAACCGTACCGTTTCAGATGGAAGAAGCGGGGAATTATTATTTTGCAATTAAGGCAACATCTTCAAATCCTGATAGATGGCTTCTGGCGATAAGTATGGTGGCGATTGAGGAAATATCCGGTCATGATATTGAGATACAGAATGTAAGGGCTTCATTTGCGCCATACACTCCTGCTACCCACTGGAATACGCCGGTGAATTTTACAGTTTCAATTAAAAACTCAGGAAAAAACAGCGAAGATTTCAAACTTAAATTTATTCAGGAAGAAACAGTTACGGAGCAAAACCTGCACTTGCCATTCAACAGCGCCGAAAATTTTGTTGTTCCCGTTACTGTTTCGGATGTATCTGCGTCTCAAACAATTACATTTACCGTTCAAGCAGCGTTGGAAAATGATGCAACGCCCGAAAACAACGAGCAAACATATATTCTGTATTCTACCGATAATATTTTTGCTATGGAAGATATTAGCGTTGAGGATTTACCGGAAAAACAGGGCGTAGGTGCTTCTGCGCCGGTATTGTTAGGTAATATCTTCACCTTGAACAAAGTAGACAAATTATCTGCTTTCATTGCACTTTTCGCAAATAATTCAGACATGGAGGAAAAAGAAATTGGATTAACAGTGTTTAAGGTAGAAGAACAGACCTCCGATGGCAAGTATCGTCTTGGAAATGAGATTTTTTCAACAACTGTTGCCCGACCGAAAGAAGGATTCAGAAAATGGATATTGGAAAATCCGGTGGAATTAGCCGCAGGAACTTACTATTTCGGGATACGCCAGCTGACTGATAAAAATCTGGCTATCGCATCTACGGAAGATATTACAGGTGTTTTCTACGAGTATGAAGAAGATGAATCATCAGTTGCTTTTGCCAGCGCTGTTTCAGGATTTGGCAATATTGCCTTGCGGGCGGATTTTAATGAATATCCCTTAAATGTACTGTCATCTTTTTATGATACAGATATTTATGCTTATATTGCCAATAAAACGCTATACATACATACTGATAGGCAAATCAATCAGATTGTGATAGGCAACTTAACGGGAATCAAGGTTTATCAGTCGGCAAACGACTTAAATACAGCTGATTATAAGATAAATATCAATCATTTGCCGCATGGAATCTATTTTGCCGCTATAAGAATTGAGAATAATATTAAAACAATAAAATTTATAATAAAAAAATAAGTCTGTTATGAAAATTTTCTATGATTATCGTTATGCAATTTTAATTTGCACCTTATTATTAGTAACAAGTATTTCCTGTATGGGAAAAGTAACTCCGCCGCAAGCTGTAGAGCCTGTCCCTTCTGAACGTCAACTGGCGTGGCACGAATTGGAACAATACGCTTTTATTCATTTCACTACCAACACTTTCACAGGAAAGGAATGGGGATACGGAGACGAACAGCCATCTATTTTCAATCCAACGGCTTTTGACGCCGAACAATGGGTTAAAACAATCAGTGACGCAGGTTTGAAAGCTGTTATATTGACAGCCAAGCATCACGACGGGTTTTGCCTGTGGCAAAGCAAATATACCGAACATTCCATTAAAAACAGCCCTTTCATGGATGGCAAAGGCGATGTGGTGAAAGCTGTTTCGGACGCATGTCGGAAATTCGGCTTGAAATTCGGGATATATCTTTCCCCTTGGGATAGAAATCATTCGCAATATGCTTCTCCTGAATATATTACGTATTACCGTAACCAGTTGCGCGAACTGCTTACAAACTACGGCGAAATTTATGAAGTATGGTTTGACGGAGCAAATGGCGGCGACGGTTTTTATGGCGGGGCTAAAGAAACCCGAAAAATAGACAACAAAAGTTATTATGACTGGGCAAACACTCATTCCATTGTGCGCGAAATTTCGCCTAAAGCCGTAATGTTCAGCGACGCAGGACCTGATATTCGCTGGTGCGGCAATGAGCGTGGATTCGTTGGCGAAACTAACTGGAATACGATTAGCGTTGATACTTTATATGCTGGTAAAGCTAATATTGAAAAATTATTAAATCACGGCTCGGAAGACGGTAAATCGTGGGTACCTGCCGAAGTTGACGTTTCTATCCGTCCGGGATGGTTTTATCACAGTTCGGAAGATTCATTAGTTAGAACTCCGGAAAATCTTTTCCAACTGTATATGCAATCGGTGGGTAGAGGCGCTGCACTTTTGTTAAATATCCCGCCTGACCAGCGAGGACTTCTGCACGAAAATGATGTACAATCGCTATTAAACTGGAAAAAACTTATTGACAAGGCTTTTGCTGTAAATCTTGCTATTGGCGCAAAAGTGGAAGCCGACAGTTATCGCGGGAAATCGAAAACTTACGCAGCAAGTCATGTAATAGACGGAAACAAAAATACTTACTGGGCTACGGATGATAATAAAAAAGAAGGAAGCCTGACAATAGATTTCGGTAAAAATCAAAAAGTGAGCTACGTGCTTATTCAGGAATATATCAGACTGGGACAGAGAGTTAAAAAGTTCAATGTGGAGGTTTGGACTGATAACGCATGGAAACAGGTAGCACAAGGAAGCACAATCGGTTACAAAAGAATTTTAGCAGTCGCACCCGTCGAAACTTCTAAAATACGGATTAATATTACTGATTCAAAAGAATGCCTGCTTATTTCCAATGTAGCAGTATATTAAATGACCGGAATTTTAATCTGCACGTATTTTTTTGCAGCGTCATTGCGAAGACGAAGCAATTCAGTTTTCAGTTTTTACTGGATTGCTTAGTTAAAGATCGCAATGACGTTGTAAAAAAATTAAACCGCATAAAGTATAATTTAATAATAACAGAAATATGGACAGAAGAAGTTTTATAGCTAAGGGATTAACAGCGTTTACTGCCTGCTACGGACTGAACGCTTTGTTGTCGACGCCTGCATTTTCAATGCTTGCTACACAACATTCCAAAAATAAAAACAAAATGGGTATCCAGCTTTACAGTATCCATGAGCCACTGGCTGAGGATTTTAATGGGAGTTTGGAAAAACTTTCAAAAATGGGATATACTTATGCGGAAGCCTACGGTTATAATGGAAATTCGTTTTTAAATCGAAGTCTCAAAGAATTGCAGGGTATTTTAAACGATTTGGGCATGGAAATGAAAGGTACGCATTGCGGAACTGGAATCTTGCCTGCCGACACTCAAGCCAAAGAATGGGATTACTGGCGGAAAAGCTCATACGACATGAAAAATGCAGGTGGAGATTATCTGGTACAGTCCTATCTTCCGGCGAAAACAACAGTGGACGAGGTAAAGCTATTAGCCGAACAGTTTAATAAAGCAGGAAAGTTATGTAAAGAAAATCACATCATGTTTGGCTATCATAATCACAGTTCGGATTTGAAGGAAATAGACGGTATTCGCATTTTAGACATCCTGCTACAAAATACCGACCCTGATCTGGTATTTTTCCAAATAGATCTTGGACATACGCTTAATGGAGGCGGAAATATTATGTCGTATATTTCAAAATATCCCAAACGGTTCAAAAGCTGGCACGCTTCCGACTTTAAAATCGGACAAGGCTATACGGAATTAGGACAGGGCGACGTTGATTATAACGAACTTTTTGAAGCTGCTCAAACATCAGGCTTGGAATATTTAGTTGTAGAACAGGAAATTACGCCAGACGATATCTTCAAGTCATGTAGCAGGGATTTCGATTTCCTGAAAAAATATAAATGGACAAAAGAGGTCAACTGATTCCGGAATATTTTTCAGAGCAGGTTTTTATTGATGCCTGAGGACGCGGCACACTTACCATTTTATCAACGAAACTCTCAGCTACGGAACTTGCTTCTACCGTTTTCACCACCGAAAATAAAGGCTACGGCGATGAAAACCGGGATTTCCCGTATCCACGCTGTAAATTTGCGCCCAAATTTATTTACAATTTAAATCCGGATTAAGTTTATGAAAATCAGGTGTTTTGCAATCATTTATTTGTTGTTTTTTAAGATTACGGGATTTGCTCAAAATTTGAGCAATGATTATAAAGTATTGAATATTAATAAAAAAACTTTCGAAATTGATTATTCTGATCCCTTTTTCTCGCCATTGGATAACTACGTTGCGCGTATTCATTTGTGGGTAAATGGAAAGTACGAACCTTTTTATTCCGAAACGAATTACAGGGTAAACAAATCGCCGCAGCCATATTCCGAAAAAGCGGCAGAAAAGATGTTAAATTCCGAAATTACGCAGGTTATAACTTATAAAGATTCTGTCGGTTTGGTTTTTCGCAAAGAAAATT
>JAIRPX010000329.1 GCA_031256775.1 Dysgonamonadaceae bacterium | reverse complement strand
TGCGCCATAATAACCTCTCGTTAATTTGAGGATTCTTTTTCTTTTAGCTCTTGATGCTACGTGATTAACTGATCTAGGCATAATTAATGAATTTTTTGTGAAAGTTAGCGCCGTTTTTTAGCGGACTTAATACTAATTTTCTGTTAATAAATCTTTTAGAAAATACTGATTACTTTAATCCCAACATTTCTTTCACACTCGTCACATTCGAATGGTTCAGAATTGTGAAATGTGTTAATCTCCTTTTTTGCTTTTTAGTCTTTTTCGTTAGAATGTGACTCTTGTAAGCATGTTTTCTCTTGATTTTTCCTGTTCCGGTAAGAGTAAATCTTTTTTTAGCACCGGAATTAGTCTTCATTTTCGGCATCTTTTTGATAAATTTTTAATTGATTTATATTAATTGGTCGACATAAAAATCGTATAAACTGAAAAACTGTTCACGATTCGTCTGCTTCACCATTTGTTTCACTGTTGATTGTATTTATTTTTTTCGTAACCGTAACTGTTGAGCCTGTTTTCTTGGGAGCAAGCATAATAATCATCTTTTTCCCTTCCAGGGCAGGCAACTGTTCAACTTTACCGTAATCTTCCAAATCATTGGCAAAGCGTAGCAATAAAACTTCGCCCTGTTCTTTGAAAAGGATAGATCTTCCTTTGAAAAACACGTATGCTTTCACTTTTGCGCCTTCTTCCAGAAAGTTTATTGCATGTTTCAGCTTAAAATTATAGTCGTGATCATCGGTTTGAGGTCCAAAACGAATCTCTTTTACCGTAATTTTCACTGATTTAGCTTTTTGTTCTTTCTGGCGTTTTTTCTGTTGATAGATAAATTTCTGATAATCAGCTATTCTACAAACCGGAGGCGTAGCGTTCGGCGAAATTTCAATCAAATCCAAGCGCTGCTGTTGAGCCATTTGCAAAGCTTCCGCAATAGGATAAACTCCCTGCGTTACATTATCGCCAACAACGCGGACTTCTTTTGTCCGAATTTTTTCATTGACTCTGTACTGGTCTTTAAGATTGTCTTTCTTCATCTTCTTAACCTGAGTTACTCGCTAATTTTTTTCATCTGTTTTTCAATTTCTTCATTTAAAATTTCGGCAAAGTTAGCAATTTTCATTGATCCAACATCACCTTCACCCTGTTTTCTTACAGAAATTTCATTATTTTCCATTTCTTTTTCTCCAACTACTAATAAATACGGTATTTTTTTTAATTCATTATCTCTGATTTTGCGTCCGATTTTTTCATTTCTATCGTCAATAATAACCCTTATATTTCGTTTTTTAAGACTTTTAGCTACTGTTTCCGCATATTCGTTAAACTTTTCACTGATAGGGAGAATAACGACCTGATCCGGAGCAAGCCATAAAGGAAATTTTCCTGCCGTATGTTCAATCAGGACAGCTACAAAGCGCTCCATTGAGCCAAAAGGCGCACGATGAATCATAACCGGACGATGTTTTTGATTGTCGGCTCCAACATATTCAAGTCCAAAACGTTCAGGGAGATTGTAATCAACCTGAATAGTGCCTAATTGCCAGCGGCGTCCTAAAGCGTCTTTAACCATAAAATCCAATTTAGGACCATAAAATGCGGCTTCACCCAATTCGATTTTAGCCTTGATTCCTTTTTCCTTACAAACTTCAATAATAGCATTTTCAGCATGTTCCCAATTTTCTTCCGAGCCTATATATTTGTCCTTATTATTAGGATCGCGTAAAGAAATCTGCGCTTCATAATCAGTAAAATTCAAAGCGCGGAATATTATATGGATAATATCCATCACTTTTATAAATTCGTCTTTTACGTGTTCGGCGGCGCAGAAAATATGAGCGTCGTCTTGCGTAAAACCTCTCACGCGAGTCAGTCCATGCAGTTCTCCGCTTTGTTCGTAGCGGTAAACCGTTCCAAATTCAGCCAGGCGAAGCGGTAACTCCTTATATGAGCGTGGAAAAGCTTTGAAGATTTCACAATGATGAGGACAATTCATGGGTTTCAATAAAAATTCCTCTCCTTCTTCCGGCGTATGAATCGGCTGGAAAGAATCTTTTCCATATTTGGCATAATGTCCGGAGGTTACGTAAAGCATTTTGTTTCCTATATGAGGCGTTATCACTTGCTGGTAACCATATTCCATCTGTATTTGTTTGAGAAATTCTTCCAGTTTCAAACGTAATTGCGTTCCTTTCGGCAACCAGAGAGGAAGTCCCTGACCTACGTTCTGCGAAAAGGCAAACAGTTCCATCTCCTTGCCTATTTTCCTGTGATCTCGCTTTTTCGCTTCTTCCAGCAAAACAAGATATTCATCCAGAAGTTTCTTTTTAGGGAATGTAATACCGTAAATACGTGTCAGTTGCGGACGTTTTTCATCTCCGCGCCAATAAGCGCCGGCAATTGAAGTTAATTTTATTGCTTTAATATATGAAGTATCAGGCAAATGTGGTCCACGACACAAGTCGGTGAAATTTCCCTGTGTGTATGTAGTAATTGTTCCGTCGGCTAATTCGCTGATTAGTTCTGTTTTATAACTCTCGTTCCTGTTGCCGAAAACTTTCAATGCATCTTCCTTAGTAATATCGGCGCGACAAATAGAACTTTTACGGGAAGCCAGTTCTTGCATTTTCTTTTCGATAGCCGGAAGATCGCTATCTTTTATAGTTACGCCATCTCCTGCGTCAACATCGTAGTAAAACCCGTTTTCGATAGCAGGACCTATTCCAAATTTAATACCTGGATAAATTTCCTGCAATGCCTCAGCAAGCAAATGCGCAGAAGAATGCCAAAACGTATGCTTACCTTCTTCATCCTCCCATTTATACAGTTTTATGGAAGCATCTTCGTTAACAGGACGGGACAAATCCCATATTTCACCATTAACTCCGGCAGCTAAAACATCCTGAGCCAAGCGCATACTAATACTCTCTGCAATCTGCATTGAGTTTATCCCTGCCGCATATTCGCGGACAGAACCGTCTGGAAAAGTTATTTTAATCATAATGAACTAAAATTCAGGCTGCAAAATTAATATTTTTTTTACAATGATGCAAATTCATCAAATAATTATTTGTTTTATGCGACATTTTTTTATACGGAGCTTATTTTTTTGAACACATATAAGAATTAACGATAAAAATAGCTATCTTTGCGGAAAAATTTATGCTCATTATGTAGTTATACATTATTCAAAACGTCATTTGTAGAAAAATAACGATAATATTTAAATTTTTCAATGATTTTTATCTACTTTTGCGCCCAAATTTAATTCTTTAATATTTTAAAATTTATAATTTATGGACACGGTTACATATATTTTTTGGTTTATTCCTGCAGCTTCTCTGCTGGCATTGTTTTTTGCTTTTTATTTTTATAAATGGATGCTTAAGAAAGATGAAGGAACCCAATTGATGCGAAAAATAGCACAGCATGTACGTACAGGCGCTATGTCGTATCTTAAACAGCAATACAAAATAGTAGGTATTGTTTTTTTAATTTTAGTAACTCTTTTTTCTGTCATGGCATTTGGCTTTAATTTACAGAACCATTGGGTGCCTTTTGCTTTTCTAACAGGCGGGATTTTTTCCGGTTTAGCTGGTTTTTTAGGAATGAAAACAGCAACTTACGCATCAGGGAGAACAGCCTGTGCAGCAGAAAAATCTTTGAATCAAGGGTTGCAGGTAGCTTTTCGTAGCGGCGCTGTTATGGGCTTGGTAGTAGTAGGGTTAGGCTTGCTTGACATTTCATTCTGGTATTTGTTTTTGAACTGGATAATACCAGCCGAATCAATGAACGATATGCACAAACTGACTATGATTACGACTACTATGCTAACATTCGGGATGGGCGCTTCCACACAAGCTCTGTTTGCTCGTGTAGGCGGCGGTATCTATACTAAAGCTGCCGATGTTGGCGCCGATTTGGTCGGGAAAGTAGAAGCTGGCATCCCCGAAGACGATCCGCGCAATCCGGCTACAATTGCCGATAACGTAGGCGACAATGTTGGCGATGTGGCAGGTATGGGAGCAGACTTGTATGAATCGTATTGCGGATCCATCCTGGCAACTGCAGCTTTAGGCGCAGCCGCTTTTGTTGGCTCAGGCGATGTTCAAGCGCAGTATAAAGCCGTGATAGCTCCAATGTTGATAGCTGCGGTAGGTATTTTACTTTCTATTGCAGGAATTTTTTCCGTCAGGACAAAAGAAAATGCTACAATGAAAAATCTCCTGCGTTCCCTGTCTATGGGTACTAACCTGAGTTCGGGATTGATTGTTATAGCTACTTTTATTATAATGTACCTTTTAGAAATGGAGAACTGGGCATGGATCTCATGTTCGGTGATTGTAGGTTTGCTGGTCGGTATAGTTATTGGTCAGGCAACGGAATATTACACTTCGCAATCATATAAGCCTACAAAAAAAGTGGCTGGCGCAGGATTAACAGGTCCTGCCACCGTGATTATTTCAGGATTGGGTTTGGGTATGATTTCAACGGCTATTCCTGTAATTGCCGTAGTAGTAGGCGTAATAGCTTCGTTCCTGTTTGCTTCAGGATTCGATTTCAATAATGTAGCAATGGGTTTATATGGTATCGGCATCGCAGCAGTTGGAATGTTATCTACATTAGGAATAACGCTGGCAACAGATGCTTATGGACCAATAGCAGACAATGCAGGCGGTAATGCTGAAATGAGCGGAATGGGAAAAGAAGTTAGAAAACGTACAGATGCTCTTGATTCGCTGGGAAATACAACAGCGGCAACAGGAAAAGGATTTGCCATAGGCTCGGCAGCGTTGACAGGGTTGGCTTTACTGGCGTCGTATATTGAAGAAATAAAGATTGGACTGATTCGTCTGGGAACAACAACTTTGGAAATTGGAGAGCAAAGTATTGACGTTGCAAAAGCCAATTTAATTGATTTTATGACATACTACGAAGTTAATCTGATGAATCCCAAAGTATTAACAGGAATGTTCATTGGTTCTATGATGGCTTTCCTTTTCTGTGGATTGACTATGAATGCCGTAGGACGCGCCGCAGAAAAAATGGTGGAAGAAGTAAGGAGGCAATTCCGCACAATTAAAGGAATTATGACCGGCGAAGGCGAACCTGATTATGCACGTTGCGTGGAGATTTCTACAAAAGGCGCTCAACGCGAAATGATAGTGCCTTCTGTTTTGGCAATAGTTACTCCGGTATTTGTAGGCTGGATTTTTGGTGTAACAGGCGTTATGGGTCTGCTTGTTGGTGGATTGAGTACAGGTTTTATTCTGGCAATATTTATGGCTAATTCGGGCGGCGCCTGGGACAATGCCAAAAAATTCGTAGAAGAAGGCAACTACGGAGGAAAAGGCTCTGACTGTCATAAAGCTACAGTTGTTGGCGATACAGTTGGCGACCCGTTCAAAGATACTTCCGGTCCAAGTTTGAATATTCTTATTAAACTGATGAGTATGGTTGCAATTATCATGGCAGGAATGACCGTAGCATGGAGTGTATTTTGATTTTTAAAAATATTTACAATAATTAATCTAAAAACTTTATTTTGGGAGTGCTGGTGAGTGATCTTCGGCACTCTTTTTTGTTTTAGCACAATACAACGAGTTTTTTTGGCATTTTTCACATAAAGAAACAAAATACAATAGTAAAAACAATTACATTTGCATAAAACTTATTTATTCCATTTTTTATATATGACAAAATTCAGATTCGGCAAATATCGCGAAACCGACAGCATGAGCAGGCTGTTGTGTGAAAATTACTCAACTCTGCTGGTACTCAGCCGATTTGGGATTGCTTTAGGATTCGGCGATAAAAATATTGGAGAAGTATGTCAAGACAACAATGTTGATACAGATACTTTTCTCACTGTTATAAATCTCTTATTAAGCGATAATCAAACTGTTCAATATACTGAGACGCATTTTTCTATAGAATCTCTTATTGCTTATCTTCACAATTCCCACACGTATTTCCTTGACTACCGGTTGCCTGAAATCAGGGTAAAACTTGTAGAAGTTCTTGATCCGAAAGAAAAAGACCTTAACAAAGCTGTGCTTCACTATTTTGACGAGTATGTCAGTCAGGTTAACAAACACATGAAATACGAGGAAAAAACTGTTTTTCCGTATGTTTATTCACTGCTTGCAGAAGAAAAAAAAGAGAATTACCATATTGGCATATTCAGCAAACGGCACGAGCAGATCGAGATTAAATTAACGGAATTTAAACATATTCTCATAAAATATTATCCGGCGAAAAGCAGTAACGAAATCAACCGTGTTTTGTTTGATATTTTTAACTGCGAAAAAGATTTGACTTCTCATAGCGCTATAGAAGACTGTTTACTGATACCCGCCATTATGGAATTGGAAAATAAAAACCGACAGACTCATGAGTATTAATGTCAGAATAGCAATTATAGAACCTTCCGCTATTATTCGGAACGGAATAATTTCTGTTTTGCATCAACTCAACAGGGTGCAAATGGAAATATTGGAGGCTTGCGAGATAAAACAGTTAAAAAACATACTGGCATGGAAAAAAATAGATATTTTGATAATCAATCCTTTGGTTCATGGACTTTTATCTCTGCAGCAAATAAGAAAGGAATCGGCAAACAGGGATATAAAATGTATTGCGTTGCAGCATGTTCTTTTTGACAGCTCTACAATAAAGGCTTATGACGAAGTTATAAACATCTACGATTCTATTGACCAAATCAATGATAAACTGACGAAACTGATTAGAGAGCCTGAACCTGTTAAAAGTCAGGAATCTCTGACCATACGGGAAAAAGAAATTATCATCTGCGTAATAAAAGGAATGACTAACAAACAGATAGCGGAGAAACTGCATCTTTCCGCGCATACTGTAATAAGTCATCGCCGTAACATCGCCGTAAAGCTGCAAATTCACAGCGCCGCAGGCTTAACAATCTATGCGATAGTTAACAAGCTGATAAATATTGATGAAATAAAAGACTTGCCTAATTCAATCAGCGAATAATTTTTCAATATCTTCATCTGTTAAATCGTTGAAAGGATTATTTGACGCAACAAAAGTATCGGAGAGGCGTTTTTTCTCGTTTTGCAGATAAACTATTTTTTCTTCTACGGAACCGTTTGAGATAAAACGGTAAACCATTACTTTTTTATCCTGCCCGATACGGTATGCACGGCTCAAAGCCTGCATTTCGGCTGCTGGATTCCACCATGGGTCGATTATAAATACATAATCTGCAGCAGTCAGGTTAAGTCCTGTACCTCCGGCTTTTAGCGAAATAAAGAAAGCGTTAATGTTGTCGTTTCCAGTAAAGCGGTTGATTTCTTCTTCGCGGTTAGTCGTTTGTCCGGTAAGCATGGCGTATTTCCATTCTTTTTCATCAAAGATTTTAGCTAACAGTTTAATAAACTTCACAAAAGAAGAGAAAATCAACACTTTATGTCCACTTTCTTTTATAGTTTCAAAATAGAGGATTATCTGGTCAATTTTGCCGGAATCTCCTTCATATTCAGGATAAGTCAATACAGGATGATTTGACAGGAGGCGAAGGCGCATCAAACTTTGTAAAGCAACTAAATTGTTTTTCACAAAAAGTTCTTTATTTTCAAGCAATTTATTACGGATAGCGTTTTTCTCGGCAACATATACCTCTTCCTGTTTGTCCGTCATATCGCAATACACGATTTCCTGCGACAGCGGTGGCAACTCAGGAACCACCTCTTCCTTTGTCCGCCTGAGCAAAAACGGCTTAATCAGTCTGTTCAAGGAATCTTCCGTTTTTTTGTTTTTTTCTTTTATCTTATTGATATAGTTGTTCTTGAAAGAAGACAGGCTACCCAGTAAACCTGGATTGATAAAATTGAACTGCGCCCAGAGATCTAAAAGCGAATTTTCGACAGGCGTTCCCGTAAGCGTTAACTTGTGCAAGGAATCAAGTTTCTTAATGGCATGATATATAATGGAATCAGGATTTTTAATGTACTGGCTTTCATCCAGAATCAGATAATGAAAAGGATAGCGCGATAAATATTCAATATCGCTCCGAACAATCCCGTAGGAAGTTATAACAATATTATACCCCCTGAACATGTCTTCTATATGTGTTGATTTTAAGCGTTTATTTCCGGCGTAGATACAGGCTTTCAAGTTTGGAGCAAATTTTTTCAACTCATTATGCCAGTTATGCAAGAGGGAAGTTGGCGCAACAATCAGAGATGCAGTAATATTTGACGCGGTTTCCTCAAAAAGCGACAGCTGCCCAGTATGATTTGGCGCAGTTTCCGTTTCTACCGATTGCAAATAAATAGAGTCTAAAAGTGTAATAGTCTGAATCGTTTTACCCAAACCCATATCGTCGGCAAGGCAACCGCCAAAGCGCATTTTCCGCAAATGTTCCAGCCAGTAGAACCCTTCTTTCTGGTAAGGGCGCAGCAATCTGTCTAAATTTTCCGATAAAATTGGGCATTTCTCCGGCGTCTGATTAAATTGCGCCAGATCATTTTTCCTGTCATAATCAGAAAATAAATCTACAGTTTCGCTCAAAAACTGCGCATACATTTTTCTTATGCAAATTCCTTTTGCCGTATCTTCCGAATACTGAAACAAATCCTGGTAACGTTGAAACCACTCTTCGGGCAGGATGAAAATACTTCCATCAGGCAGTACAAATTCAGGATTTCCAGTGAGGATATGCTTTCTGAAACGGCTAAAAGGAATTTTATAATTTTCGAAAATCACTTCAATTTCCATATCAAACCAGTCGATTTTTTCGGAAATTTTTGATTGCAAAACAATTTTACCTTTATAATAAGTCCTTGCTGTTTTCTGTTCGATCTGAAAATCTTTTAGATTGTCAAGATTCATATTCATCCAGTCAATCAATCCATACTGCTGCAACATTCCGGAATTATTTTTAAGTCGGAAATGATTATCGCCATCCCGTTTCAGTCCTAATTCTGCAAGTTTATCCAAAAGTTCTGTTTCCCATTTGAAATCGCGGTCGAACCAGCAAATATTTTCAGTCTCGTTTGTTTCCTCCAAAGTAACGACGCGCCGTTTTCGCAGGTTAGACGTTGGTAAAAAACGCTGATGGTCGTATTGAAAAAACAGCAAAAAAATCAAAGAAGAATAAAAATCTTCTTCCAGCACTAAAATTGCCTGTCTGGAAGGTTTCTTTTCATTCATCGCAATACCGTCTATCCTTACTTCATATTTTGGAATTGTTTTAAGGATAAATTTTTCGATATACAGTTTTTCGGAAGAAGCAGGAATATCAATATGCGTTTTAGTGAAAAAAGGCGTTAGCTTCTTTGAATCAATACTTTCCACCTGATGGATTTTATTGCCTAAAAGGACAGCGCAAGGTTCGTGCGACAGGATAATTGCTGGATGCTGCTGCAACAGGATTTCTTCGTCGCCGTTAGTTAAGGCGATAAAATAGCGCAACCCCTTCTCATCCTTGATAAAATTGAAAATGCACCGGCTTGATTCAGGAAGAAGCTCAACCCTGTTGCGGGCATAAATTATATGATTTCCAGCCGATTCGCGAAAAAAAACCGGAATATTTGTTTTTAAAATCAACGGCAAAATTGCAGAACAGTTCTTTTCGATTCGCGGGCGAATCAAATTATCAATTGTACTTTGCGGAATTTTTGATTTATTCTTTTCTTTAGAATAAGCCCTTATCAAAGCCTCATCCGCAACATCTTTCATTGCCTTCATTAAGGCGATTTCAGCATCGGAAGCTCCTTTTTCAATTTCTTCTTTAACATCTGGAAGTCCCGTTATACGGAGACTGTCGGCAGACAGTAAGGAAGCAGAATGAAGATTAATTTTCCATCCAAACTGGCGATGTTCAGTAACAACTAAAATTAGATGATCATTCACTGTGAGAAAATTTAAATAATTTTCGTGCAAAGTTCGCCATTTGTTTTGAAAAATGCAAAATACGGAAAACTTCAATTTGTCTCGTTATCAATAGGTATTTGTCATTTCTTTGATATGAAACGCTATGGCGTTATTTATTATTATATTGTACTTTTATTTCTATTGATATGAATGCCCAATATTGGGTGTCTCTACAACACAAGTTGCAAACCTGCGCCAACGAAGCACGAAGGCGTACGTCGTCATTGCGAAAGCGAAGCCTGAAGCAATCCAGAAAAAAACTGACAACTGACAACTGACAACTGACAACTGACAACTGACAACTAATTTCTGGATTGCTTCGCTAACGCTCACAATAACGTTGCACAAAATTAAACCGCGTAAAGTATAAATTTGCACAACTCAATCTATATTCCTATCTTTGCGTCTATTTTTTAATAAAATTTTTATAGTAAATATGAGAAGAATATTTCTGTTTTTATTTCTGACAGTAACTGTTTTTGCAGTCAACGGACAAACTGAAAAATTGAAGTTTTCCGAGTATGATTTGCCAAACGGGTTACATGTAATTCTTTATCAGGATCATACAACGCCAAATGTATTGGTTTCTGTGATGTATCATGTAGGCGCTAAAAATGAAAATCCTGAAAGAACAGGATTTGCGCATCTTTTTGAACATTTGATGTTTGAAGGTTCCGAAAATATCGGACGGGGCGAATATTTTGCTATGGTTCAGGCTGCCGGAGGCGCTGTGAATGCAAATACAACGCAAGATCGCACTTATTATTTCGAAAATGTACCATCCAATGAGCTGCAACTGGCTTTATGGATGGAATCGGAAAGAATGTTGCACGCAAAAATTGATTCTGTTGGCGTGGCTACGCAAAAAGGCGTAGTTATAGAGGAACGCAAGCAGACTTACGACAACCGTCCCTACGGCACTTTCATGGAAGAACTGGGAAAACGTACATTCAAGGTACATCCCTACAAATGGCAAACTATCGGCAATCCAGAACATATCATTAATGCCACATTCGACGATATAAACAACTTCTATAAAACATATTATGTCCCGAACAACGCTGTGCTGGTCATTGCAGGCGATTTCGACGAAGACCAGGCAAAAGGCTGGGTGAAAAAATATTTTGAAGACATTCCCAAAGGAACGCTTTCGATGTATCGCCCCGATGTGGTTGAACCACAACAGACTGAAGAAGTACGCGATACGGTATACGACAAAATTCAGCTTCCCGCCGTGTTTATGGCTTATCACGCTCCTGCTATGGGCAGTCGCGATTACTACGTGATGGAAGTACTTTCACAAATACTTTATGGAGGAGAAAGTTCGCGCATAAAAACCAATATCGACGACAAGGGCTTAAGCGCTCAGTCGCTGTTGTTCTGCAACACAACCGAAGATCCGGGCGTCGTATATGTAGTGGGAATCAGCAATGTAGGTAAAGACATAAAAGAAGTGGAAGAAGCTATCAGCAACGAAATCCAAAAAATAACTACAGAACTGGTTTCTCCTGAGGAATTTCAAATGGCTATGGCAGCCAAAGAATTTGAAACAGCTGCAAGTCTGCAGTCGCTGGCGGGAATCGCCCAAAGACTGGCTGACAATTATACCTATTTCAAGGACGCAGACAGAATTAACAGGGAATTAAGCTATTACGACGGTATTACCCGCGAAGAATTATTGAGCGTGGCAAAAAAATATTTCCAGCCCGATTCGAGAGTAGTCCTTTATTATCTGCTCAAAGAATAAATTAACAAGTAAAAACATTTCATTATGAGAAAAATATATGGTTTATTAGCATTACTGTTTTGTACACTGACAGTTAATGCACAAGTTGACAGAAGCGTACGTCCGGCGGCAGAACCTGCTCGCGAAATTAAATTCAACGACGCTCAACAGTTTACGCTTCCCAACGGATTAAAAGTCTTTCTGGTAGAAGATAAAAAAACTCCTATTGTATATTATAGCCTGGCGCTCGACGTTAAACCGGCTTTAGAAAAAGACAAAGCAGGACTGTCGGAAGCGTTTGGAGATGTGTTTGGAAAAGAAACTAAAAAACGCAGCAAAGAACAATTGAATAAAGACGTTGATTTAATTGCAGCACAGCTGTCTTCACATCAGGGTGGTGGATCTATTGCTTTTTTGAAGAAATACGAAGCTCAAGCCTTAGACATTCTTTCGGATGTTCTTCTGAATCCGGCTTTCTCTCAAACAGAATTTGATTTGACAATGGAAAAATACCGTACAGCCCTAAGCGCTCTGGGCGATGATGGCGGACAGGTAAATCAACGGGTATCAGCTGCTTTGACCTACGGGAAAAACTATCCTCAGGGAGAAGTGGAAACGCTTGCTACATTGGCAAACATCACTCTAACTGACTTGGAAAATTACTACAAAAAATATTTCGCGCCGAATGTTTCACGGTTAGTCATTGTTGGCGATGTAAGTTTAAGCGAAGCTAAAATTGCCGCCGAAAAATATTTCGGAAAATGGAAAAAGAAAAACGTTCCAGAAGCAAAATATGTAATTCCCTCAGCGCCAAAGCATACCACTGTGGCTTATGTAAATAAACAAGGAGTTGTTCAGGCGTCTATCGACGTTAGTTATCCTGTAAACTTTTCTATTGGCGCTCCCGATTACGAGGCAGCCCGTCTGATGACATACATTTTAGGCGGTAGCGGTACTGCCCGCTTCTTCAAGAATTTGCGGGAAACGCACAGTTATACCTACGGTATTTATTCCTCTCTTGATGCCGACGAACTGACCGGACGATTTTCCATAAACGACGGCAGAGGAGGAGCCGCTTCCGTTAAAACTGCAGCAACCGACAGCGCAATATTCGAAATATACAGCGAACTGAACAAGATTATCAACGAACAGGTTAGCGAACAGGAACTTAAAGATGCCAAAGCTTATATTGCAGGAAGTTTTTCGCGTTCTCTCGAAAATTCGGGAACAATTGCCTCGTTTGCAATAAATATTGATAAATACAAATTGCCGAAAGATTACTACAAAAACTATCTGAAACGTCTGGAAGCCGTGAGCGTGGCTGATATTCAAGCTGCTGCAAAAAAATATATCCGTCCTGAAAATGCCTGGCTGGTAGTTACCGGCGATATTGCTTTCGCCGAAAAACTGTTACCGCTTGCCGACGACAAAACTGTTCATTATTATGATTATGACGCTAATCCCGTTGAAGCTCCGGAAGTTAAAAAAGCCGATGTTACGGCAGAGGAAATAATCGACGCCTACTTGAAAGCGCTTGGAGGCGTACAGGCTATCGACGCCATCAACGACTACGAACTTAGCGGCAGCGTAAATATGATGGGGCAAACAATATCTATGACTCAGGCATTAAAAAAACCGAATTATTATCTGACGTCTCTTTCTATGGGCGAAATGGTGATTCAAAAGATTGCTTTTGACGGAACAACTTTGCGTATGTCGGGAATGAACGGCGATCAGGAACTGACAGAAGGCAAAGAATACGAATCAATTAAAAACGAATCCGCAGTTGCTCCCGAACAAAACTATATCAAAAACGGTTATACTCTGGAAGTTGGAGGAATAGAAAATCTGAACGGTTTCGACGCTTATGTCCTGAAAATATCTAAGGAGGACAGTAAAGTCGTCAGCTATTTTGACAAGGAAACAGGCTTGAAAGTGCGGACTGTGATCACATCTGAAACGCCAATGGGCGAACAGCAGATAGTTACCGATTTCAGCGACTACCGCGAAGTAAATGGTGTGAGATTTCCTTTTGCTTCAAAACAGAATATGGGCGGAATGATTATGAATTTTGAAACAAAATCCATTGAAATCAATAAAGGTTTGGACGACTCGCTTTTCAAATAAGAATTAAATTCTTATTTCATGAACATAGGAATCCATATAAATATAGTACTCAAGATTATCTATTTTTTGATAGTCTTGAGTATTATTATTAAGGTAGTTCTGCAAAACCGGAATCCTTTAAAAACCATGTCGTGGATTTTGTTGCTCTTATTGCTTCCTCCTGTTGGCGTTTTCATCTATTACATCTTCGGACAGGACGCCCGCCAGATACGAATCATTTCCAACAAAAAATACAGGATGCTAAAAAAGCGCTCGTCGCGACAGCCGACTATCCTTCCTCAGGATTCGTTATATTATCCAGAATACACTTCCCTGATCTATCTACTTAATCGCAAAAAAGAAGCCGCTCTGCTACAAGGCAGTCATATAGAAATATTTACCGATGGGACAAGCAAATTCGAGGCGCTAATGCGCGATATGGAAAATGCCCGTCATCATATTCATCTTCAATATTATATATTTTCTGACGACAGAATTGGTAAAACCATTCAGTCTCTGTTAATTAAAAAAGCTAAACAGGGCGTCAAAGTTCGCGTATTGTATGACGATGTAGCCAACTGGACGGTAAAAAAATCGTTTTACAAAGAAATGGAAGCGGCAGGAATAGAAGTGACTGCTTTCTTGAAAGTTTATTTTCCTTTTTTAACAGGCAAGGTTAATTACCGTAATCACCGCAAAGTAGTTGTGATTGATGGAAAAATCGGTTACATAGGCGGTATGAATATTGCCGACCGCTATTTGAAACCGAATTGGCGCGATACACACTTGCGGGTAGAAGGACGGGGCGTTCTTGGTATGCAATCAGCTTTCCTAATCGACTGGCATTCATCCGGTAAGGATCTGGTTAAAAATGAAGCGTACTTTCCAGAACTTTCAATGAAAACCAATAATCTGATGCAAATTGTAACCGGAAGTCCCATTTCTCCGCAGCGCACCATTTTGCAGGCAACTATTCAGATTATTACGCGGGCAAATAAGTATGTCTATATACAGACGCCTTATTTTTTGCCAGAAGAGTCTCTGATACAGTCGCTTCAACTGGCAGCTTTAAGCGGAATAGACGTCCGTTTAATGGTACCTGCAAAATCCGATACTTTTTTAATAGGACGTGCAGCCGAATCTTACTATGAAGAAACGCTTAAAAGCGGCATAAAAATTTATTTTCTGGAAGATGCATTTCTCCATGCCAAAGTCATCGTTTGCGACGATTTCCTAACTGTTGTCGGCTCTGTGAATATGGATTTTCGCAGTTTTGAGCATAATTTTGAAATCAATGCTTACCTCTATGATGCAACATTAGCCGACAAAATGAAAAATATTTTCCTGTCCGACCAGACAAAATGCAGACAAATTACACTGAGAGAATGGAAAAAGCGTCCGGCTTTAAAAAAACTCTGGGAATCGACGTTGCGATTATTCTCCCCGCTGTTTTAATCAGTAAAATAAGACCTATTCAATTGTAGTTTCCCCAACAATTGACATTTTCATATACCTTTTAACTTCTTTCCTGTCTAATCCCAAACCAAAAAGAAACATCAGCTTGGCAACAGCCGCTTCGGTAGTAATGTCATAACCTGAAAGAACTCCAATATCTTTCAATGCTTTCCCCGACTGATAGCGATTCATATCAACCGATCCAAAAGCGCACTGAGTGACGTTAACTATAACAATACCTTCATTAACAGCCTCAGCTATAATATCTAAAAACCATTTTTCGCCAGGAGCATTACCAGCTCCATACGTTTCCAAAACTATTGCTTTCAAATGAGGTATAGCAATCATAGCTTTCAATATTTTGGAAGATATACCGGGAAAAAGTTTGACGATAGCCACATTAGAATCAAGCGAATAATGAAATTTAGTGGCACTGTTGCGCAACGGGCGATGCATTAATTCATGTCTGTAACGAATATAAGTGCCTGCTTCTGCAAGAATTGGAAAATTGAAAGAACTAAAAGCCTTGAAGTTTGTTGCATTAATTTTCGTTGCACGATTTCCACGCATCAGTAAGTCCTGGAAAAATATACATACCTCTGTTATAAAAGCGTTTCCGTCTTTATCCTTGTCCACAGCAATTTCCAGAGCAGTAATCAAATTTTCCTTTGCATCAGTACGGATTTTTCCTATCGGGAGTTGCGAACCCGTAAGAATCACTGGCTTATTCAGGTTTTCCAGCATAAAACTAAGAGCAGAAGCAGAGTAAGCCATTGTGTCAGTGCCATGTAAAATAACGAAACCATCGTACTGGCTATAATTGTCCTCAATAATGCTCACTATTTTTTTCCATTTTTCAGGATCCATATCAGAAGAATCTATCGGTTCCTTGAACTGAATACTGTCAATATTGAATTTCAAGCGATTAAGCTCAGGAAAATATCCTTTCAAATGATTAAAATCGAAAGAACGCAATACGCCAGTCTCAGCGTCCTCTACCATTCCTATAGTTCCGCCGGTGTATATCAGTAAAACAGAAGCATTATAATCCAACATAGTAAGTATTTTTTTTAGATAATATTTTGCAAAGGTATATATATTTCCAATTATTAATACTAATTTTGTCTCAATTTATAATAAAAAATAAGTTATGATTTGTTTTCCGAATGTAAAAATCAACTTGGGACTGCATGTTATCAGTCGAAGACCGGATGGTTTCCATAATATAGAAACTGTTTTTTATCCTGTCAACCTTTGCGATATATTAGAAATTGTTCCGGCAAAAAAAGGCAAAACCTCTTTCACTTTAACAGGCATTCCTGTTGACGGTAGTCCTGAGAATAATTTAGTTATGAAGGCTTTCAATTTATTGAAAAAGGATTATAATTTGCCTGAAATTGATATTTATCTGCATAAAAATATTCCATTTGGCGCGGGACTTGGAGGCGGCTCATCCGATGCTGCGTTTATGCTTAAACTCCTTAATGATTTTGCAAATATAAACCTGTCTGTCAAACAATTAGAAGAATATGCAGCTTCACTTGGTTCTGACTGTCCTTTTTTTATTCAGAACAAGCCTGTTTTTGCAGAAGGAACGGGGAATATTTTTTCTCCTGTAAATGTTTCTCTCAGTGGATATTCATTGGTTTTGATAAAACCTGACATTCACGTATCAACTCAAACAGCATATTCGCAGATAAAACCCCGCAAGCCTGAATTTTCCATAACTGAAATAATACAGCTACCTGTGACTGAATGGAAAAACAAGTTAGTTAATGATTTTGAGACCGGTGTATTTTTACAACATCCTGAAATTGAAGCTATTAAGCGTGAATTATATGAAAGAGGCGCTATCTATGCAAGTATGTCGGGATCAGGCTCGTCAGTATTCGGAATATTTGAAAAAGTACATGAAAGTTTGCTTAGCCAAGACAAAATACAAGCAAGTTTTTGCAGGCTTATATTGCTATAAAAAGCCAATTAAGCCTGTAGCGTACAGTAAGAAATACCACAAAAGAGTGAAAAATTCTAACCATTCTTTGTCGGTTACGATTTTTTTTATTTGTAAGTTTTTTTGTTTGTGTGAAAATTTTTTTATACTTTTGCCCCGCAATTAAAAAGAATTTTATTTTTTAATAATGCGAAAGGCACATCGCTCCACTGAATCTTCTGTGTAAGAGATTGAGTTTAGAGTTGAGTTTTATTATGTTAGTTTTAGTGGCTTTAGATAATTAAGAAGTCATGAAGCGAAGCATTAATATTTAGTTAAAAAAAAGAAAATAAAATCTATAGAGATTGCGGATAAAACAAGATAAAGAGCCATTGATTTAGGAAATTACAGATGGCTTTCAAGTAACACTGTATAAGGAAAAACTATCTGATTTTGTCTTTCCTGAAAATGCCATTTTATTTGATAATTCAAAAACCGACCTAAAAACCATTAACATTGATAATTTGGTTTTGTCATTAATAGAGGAAAACAATCAGATAACAATACTGATATTGCACAAAAAACGGAAAAAACTCACCGCTACCAAAGACAGGTTGAATAAGTTGAAAGCCGCAGGTTTGATTGAACAGGTAGATGGCAAAAAAGGCAGCTACTGGAAAATAATTAAATAAATTTATCAGCTAACAAACTTCATTTTTTCTTCTCCTAAATCAGGAAAGGTTTTAATTTTTTATGCAGGAAAACAACAAACGCATAGCAAAAAATACGCTGTTTATTTATTTAAAATTTACCGAATCAAAGGATACAAAAGAGTGATAGAGAGGCAAAGCGGGGAGCTTATGTGGCACAGGGAAATTATATAGCAAAATAAAATCTGGAAAAATTTAGACAATAATTTAAGATTGAAGACACTAAAAAAACAATTCATATCAAGTACAATAATTGTTGCCATTACTAAATACAGCAGCGTAATTATTGGATTAATTATTATAGCCGTTTTATCGCGATTGCTTACTCCCGATGATTTTGGTATTATAACAATTATCAGTGTTTTGGCAGTTTTCTT
>JAIRPX010000030.1 GCA_031256775.1 Dysgonamonadaceae bacterium | reverse complement strand
TTTCGCCGTATTTTTTATATACATTAATGATTAACGACTGAAAAGCCATTCCCGGCGAAATACCGTCAACTATTTCAACATTAAAATTATCTGCGCTGATTTTAATTTGCTGAAGTATGGATTCTATGATAATTTCTAACCCCATATCCGTTGTTATTTTACTCATATCCAGCCTGATAACCGGTGAAGGACGAAAATCGGGACGGTTAAGAAATTCTTCGGCATACAGCCCCCTGAAAAGTTCCTTTTTACCTTCAAAAAGGGCTTTCAAGGTAGTAGTAGTCAGCGATTTACCGAACCGACGCGGACGGGAGAAGAAATAAACTCTGCCTGCATTGATTAAATCTACAAGATAGCGGGTTTTATCCACGTATATATAACCCTCTGTAATAAGCGTCTCAAAATCCTGTATCCCTATCGGGAGCTTGTTTGCAACGGTTTCCATAATGAAATAGCAGTTTAGTGGATGCAAATTTACAACTTTTATTTCAATAAGCAAATAACCTTATTCTTACATCAGGGCAAACACATCTTAATTTTTTTAGGATTTTCAATAAATTCATTAGCGTACGCTGGGAGGCACAGACCTAACGGTTTAAACCAAACGATGTAGAGACGTTACACGCAACGTCTCTACATCGTATCATGAAAAATTGTGTGCTACTTAATATACTGTATTTTGCGGGTCAAAATTAGTCCAGCCGCTCATCCAGTTGTTCTCTTTGGTTTCGCTGGGAGCAAAAGCGCCAAGATAATTTACTTTATCAAATCCTGAAGCAACTTTTCCTGTCCATACCGCGCCTGTAGCCAACGGACTGCCTGCTTGCGGGAAAATGTCCGAAGCGGTGAGATTCAATGGATTGCTGCCTAATTTCAATTCCGACAGTGTGGCAAATGTTTTGTTTCCACTTCCGGAGCGTTCAAAATAAGATTTAACAAAAGCGTCGGCATTTGCATTTACAGTATCAATCTGGAAACCGTTTGACCATACCTGTTTGTCCTGAAAGTTTTTGATACAGCCTGCTATTACACAGTTTGTTACATTCAAATCGCCAGCGGTTGCATTACCCTGAGTGTCGCTGCCTTTGTCGTTTTCGATGATTAGACCGACGGGGAAAGCTGCAATTAAAGAGTTGTAAATGCTCAATTTGGTATGGCGACGCAAGTGAAGTCCTGCCTGGAAACGTGCGTCCACAGTGCTGCCGTTAGTTACGCTCGAATTGCTATAGTTTTTAGTGTCGGATACAGGTCCAAACATGCTGACGTTGGCAAATACTGCGCTGGTAAACGGCTCTGCGTCTTTTGCGCCTGCTGCATTATTGTCTGATTCAAAACCGTTGGAAGCTGATTTGTCGGCAACTTTCGGGTCGCGCAAACTCAATGCGAATTGTATTTTTCCACTGAACCCGTTATCGGTATCAAAATCGTCGTCCCAGCCGCGTAAAGCCACTAAGTATTTGGCATTAACCGTTCCGCCAAACCATTCAAACGAATCGTCACCCGAATGAGAGACCTGCAAATGATCGATTTTCGTGCCTGAGCCAACCGAGCCAAAAGTGATTCCATTGATTTCATTGTCGATAGAATACTCTATTCCGGCAAACTCGACGCGCACATAGCTCAACACTCCGGAATTGTCGTTGTCGTCGTTACCGCCGTGTTTGGAACGCACGCCACCTTCGATAGTTTGTTCGCCCATGTTGTTTTTCGCTTTTCCCAGCAGGATTAAACCGCCCCAGTCGCCAGGTTTACGACTTCCCGGAGCTTGCGATGAAGTGAAAACGATAGGACGTTCTTTTGTGCCTTGCGCAATGATTTTACCGCCCCGTTCGATAATCAAAGTAGCTTTCGACGCCTTGTCGCCTTTGATAATAACGCCAGGCTCCACAGTCAATGTTTTGCCGGAAGGAACATAAACAAATCCTTTCAAATTGTAAGTGTTCGGATACTTCAAAGTCATATCCGAATTGATTTCATACGCTTCCGAACCGTCGCCCAAATCCATAATCTGAGGCGTTGGGGTTTCTACATCATCAGCCTTGTCGCAACCTGTACTAAAAATTGCGATACCCATTACAAGCAATAAACTTGCCAATTTCAAATTTTTCAAATTTTCCATTTTCTAAAATAATTTAATTAATATCAATCTTTTAATTTAGTTTTATGTTTATACCCAGAGATACAGATTGTCCGGGATTGTATTGCCGCGTAATTTGTTCGCGACAGTTGATAATTCCATCTTTCTCAAATTTTGGGAATTGTTTGAATACCACGTTTTCAGAAAGAATATCTTTGACCGAGCAGCGAATTTCCACGTTTTTCCCTATCTTTTTGCTCAGCGTAAAATCAAGCGTATTGCGTGGCATTTCGTAGGAATCGGGGATCAAACTGTTGATGCTGTGTTCAATAGTGTTTGATTTGCCCAATCCTACAATCCGTTTCCCGATGCGGTTGTAAAGCAGCGATACGTCGCATCCAATTTTTTCCGAACGGTAATAAAGTCCTGCATTGATAATATAGGGCGACTGACCCTGTAATGGGCGGTCAGGCTCGGTCATCACTTCACCGGTTTTAAAATGCACGTTACTTTCAATCAAAGCAGCGTTCAGCATTAATGTAAAATCAGGTAAACTTATGAAATCAAGTTTTTTGCGGACCTCCATTTCAATGCCATAGCTGTCAGCCAGGTCGGCATTTTCGTAAACATATCGGAGCGTGCCTCCCATGTCGATAAATGTCCATTCAACAGGATTTCTGAAATGCTTGTAAAACGCGCCAAATGATACTGTTTCGCCCTGACTGGGATAAAATTCGTAACGCAAATCCACGTTGTTGATTGTGGCTGTTTTCAAATTTTCATTTCCTCCAATTTCGCTGAACAAATCGAAATCGAAATAAACTGAAGGCGAAATTTCCCGCAATTCTGGACGGTTTACCGAAAGTCCATAAGCAAAACGCAACTGTTGCTTTTCCGAAAATTTATAAATTAAATTTACAGATGGAAGCAAGTTCAAATCGTGTATATTTTTATGATTAATCAGAGTTAAATCAGGCGAGTTTGATCGGTCGCGGGTTAATCGTGTATAATGGTTTTCCACGCGCAAGCCGGTATAAATTGAAAGCCGGTTGACTGGAAATTCAAAAGCGGCATATCCTGCTATATGGTTTACTGTAGCCGAGTAATTATTAGTTTTATTGGTAATTTCATCAAGATATACTTTGTCGTTACCTGTATATTGTTCGTCAAGCATTTGATTGAAAGGCATTTTCAGGTAAGATTGAAATTCTTCATGAGTTAAAATGTCTCTCAGCTTATCGTAACGGTATATAAATTCACGGTTATTATAATCGCGTTTACGATATTCCCCATAAAAACCTGTTTTCAGCGTTGGTTTGAAGTCTCCAAGTTTAAATGTTTGCCTGTAATTCAATGCAGCCGAAAAAGTGTGGTCAGCCAAATCCTGGAAATAGCGCCTTATATCGTAGTTAATAGTTGTGACAGAAGCAATATCTTCCATACTTCCAACGCCAGCATGATTAGTAACGATGCGTCGGTCGGGTTCATTTTTATTAGCGAAGGAATAACCGGCGTCCCATGTCAGCGTTTTATTGGGCGACAAATCGTGCGTACCGGAAAACTGTCCTGTATAAGTAAGTCGCGAAGTATATTGCAATTCCGTCTGTTCGCGATAATACATGCTGCTCATATCTTTAATACCTGAACGTTCCGTCAGCCGGTTACGACCTAAGATATTCAGTAAATTTTTAAATTCTATGCGGCTATAACTGGAAATTGGGAAAGCCCAATTGTGCATAACGCCTAAACGTGCGTCGTTTGAAAATTGATTGTCAAGATAATTATCAAGATAAACAGGCGCGTCGGATATTGACGAATAAATGCCAAAGCGGGCATTTTTCATCTTTTCAATACTTTTGAATGTATTGCTGTAAGTAATAGCCGTGACATTACCGACAGCTTCCCCGTTTTTCCTTTCCATGCGTCGGGCAATCATCAACGAGAGGCGCTGGTCGGGAAGCGGAGTTTTGCTTTGGATGCTCCAGTCTTTATTTAAACCGTTTGACAGCGAGCGTTTTCCGTCGTCGAATCCGAGAAAATCGGTAGCGCTGCCAGGATTGTAGCGAAAATTGTCGAATTGCGTATTAACGTTGAATCCCGTAGTATAACCGGCTTCAATGCGGTTTTCATCGGGGACGCCTTTGGAAGTGATTTTTACGAAGCCGCCTGAAAAATCGCCAGGCACTTCGGGTGATGGAGACTTGAAAATCAGCAAGTTATCAATCTGGCTACTCGGAACCAGGTCAAGAGGGAACGCACGGCTGTCGGTTTCCGTACTTGGGACAGCCAAACCGTTTATCCATGCGTTGTTATAGCGTTGCGAAAGTCCGCGTACAATAATAAACCTGTCGTCGATGACTGTAACGCCCGGAACGCGCCGCACTACTTCGGAAGCAACCCTGTCTGGACTTCTGGATATTTGCGCAGCCGACACGCCGCTTGAAACCTGCATCTGCGACTTAACCGTCATCATCATAGTATTTTCAGTATTTGCTCCCATACGTCCGCGAATTTCCACTTCTCCTATATCGAAAGTTTCAGTTTGTAGAAAAATGTTCAGGGGAAGTATGGTGCTATTCGGAACGTAATCTATTTCCAATGCCTTGTAGGTGACAGAAGTAACAACCAATTTGCAGGCTTTGTCCTCGTCAATATGAACAGTGAAATATCCATCCAAATCGGTAACGTCGCCTTTATTGAGTTCTTTAATCCATACTGATGCACCAATAACAGGCTCCCTGTTTTCCGAATCGTAGATAAAACCTTCAAGTTTCTTTCCCTGACTTTTTGCGTTGAAAACTGAAAAAAATACGAATAAAATTAGTAATAAGCTCTTTTGTAATATGTTTAGCATATTCCTGAATAATTGTTTGACGGTGCAAAATTAGAAGCATGATATTACTAAACTATTACAAAACATTTACATTATTTCTACTTTATGCTCTGCACGGCATGGTTTTGTGCAACGTCATTGCGAAGGCGAAGCCTGAAGCAATCCAGTAATCTGTTTATTTACAACTGTATTGCTTCGCTAACGCTCGCAATGACGTTGCACGGAATTAAACCGCGTAAAGTATAATGCTATAGACGCTTCACGAGACAAGGGACACGATGAACGTACTGCGCCAGCCAATTCATAATGTCTAATTCTCTTTCATTTTTATCCGCTTATGTATAATCCTGAGATTTTATACTAATTTTGCATAGAAAATATTATACTCTGCACGGCATGGTTTTGTGCAACGTCATTGCGAAGGCGAAGCCTGAAGCAATCCAATAATCTATTTACAACTGGATTGCTTCGCTAACGCTCACAATGATGATGCACGGAATTAAACTGCGTAAAAGTATAACCGTCCAAAAGGGTAAAAATAGAAATGACAGAAGCAAATGATCACAACAAATTTTACATTACGAGAATGGCAGCCATCCGACGCCACTTCACTTGCCGAAAATGCGAACAATATAAATGTTTGGAATAATGTGCGCGATTATTTTCCGCATCCTTACTGCGAAAAAGATGGCGATACGTTTATTTTGGCAGTTTTGCGCGGCGAAATGGGCATACAGCGGGCGATAGTGGTTGATAATAAAGCTGTTGGCGGCATTGGGGCTTTTCCAAAGACCGATGTGGAACGAATTACTGCAGAAATTGGCTATTGGCTTGGCGAAGAGTATTGGAACAAAGGTATTGTTACGCAAGCAGTTAGAGAGTTTACAGAATATATTTTTCTGAATCTTCCCGAAATTCTGAAAATTTGTGCGCCTGTTTTCGATTTCAACCTTGCTTCGCAACGGGTATTGCAAAAAGCAGGTTTTGAGAGCGAAGCAATTTTGAAACAAGCCGCTATAAAAAACGGGAAAATCATTGATTTGTATTATTACAGTTTACTGAAAAGTCAATGGAAACGCAAAATATATCACAGGTTTTACAGCGAAAACGACTTTCCATTGCTTGAAAATTTGCTTTACGAAGCCATTTTCCAGCCCGAAGGAACAGAGCCGTTGCCGCGCAACATTATCAAAAAACCTGAAATAGACGTTTATATCCGCGATTTTGGAAAGAAAAAAGACGATTTATGTATGTTTGCCGAATTGAACGGAAAAACGGTCGGCGGCGCCTGGCTGCGCATTTTAGACGGCAATCCCAAAGGTTACGGCAATATTGATCATGATACGCCAGAATTGGCGATTGCTGTTTTCAAGCCGTATCAAAATATCGGTATTGGCACAAGTTTAATGTATAATATAATTGATTTAACATTCCATAGCAGAGGATATAAGCAAATTTCATTGAGCGTTGATAAGGCAAATTATGCAGTGAAAATGTACAAAAAATTCGGCTTTGAAATTATCAGCGAAAACGAGCATGATTATATAATGGTTTTGAAAAAATTATCTGCGGAAACAGCATTAAAAAAGTATGTTTCCGCAAATAATTTTTAGATACTTTGCGGAATTGAGTATTTTTTGTACCTTTGTCGCAAAAAATAATTGATATGAAAACAACGAAAATAATTGGAAGAGAATATGAAATTCAGCAACTTACAACCTTTTTAAGTTCTGACAAAGCAGAATTTTTGGTTGTTTATGGGCGTCGCAGAGTGGGAAAAACTTTTTTGATAAAGCAATTTTTTAATCAAAAATTTACTTTCTATTTTTCGGGTGCGGAAAATGCAAGCAGGCAGGAACAACTTTTTAATTTTGCAACCGCATTAAACGAATACAGCGGTAAGCAACATCCGCTTGTCGATAGTTGGCAGAAAGCATTTGTGCAACTGAAAGAATATTTGCAAAATGTTAAAACAAAAGGTAAAAAAGTTATTTTTATTGACGAAATGCCATGGTTGGACAATGCCAAATCGGGCTTTTTGTCGGCTTTTGAATATTTTTGGAATACTTACGCCTCTGCTGAAAAAGATATTTTTCTTGTCGTTTGCGGCTCATCAACGTCCTGGATTGTCAATAAAATTTTCAAAAATCGCGGAGGTTTGCACAATCGTGTTACACGCCAAATTTCATTGCAGCCATTTACGCTTGCCGAAACAGAACAGTTTTTGAAAGCAAAAAAAATAAAAATGTCGCGGCTGCAAATTGCGGAATGTTATATGATTATGGGCGGAATCCCGTATTATCTGGAACAGTTGGAAAAACAGTATAGTTTGGAACAAAACATTGATAATCTGTTTTTTAAGAAAAACGGAATTTTACGGGACGAGTTTTCAAGAATCTATCATTCTTTATTCAAATCGCCCGAAAAATATATGCAAATTATTGAAATTTTATCTCAAAAACGAAAGGGTTTACTGCGGGAAGAAATTGTTAAACTGTCGAAAATACCCGACGGTGGCGGCTTGACAACCATTTTGGAAGAATTGGAACAGTGCGGATTTATTTCAATCAACAATAATTTTTCTACGCCCAAAATCAACAAACTTTTTCAACTGACTGACTTTTATTCACTGTTTTACATTCATTTTATAAAAAACAGGAACATTAGCGACAGTAAATTTTGGTCGAACACCATTAACACGCCCCTGCACAACAGTTGGACAGGTTTTGCCTTTGAACTGCTTTGCCTGAAACATATTGAGCAAATCCGCCGCAAACTTGGTATCGGAGGCGTGATTACATACACTTTTTCGTGGAAAAGCAAAAAAGAAGAGAACGATAATGTGCAAATTGACCTGATAATTGACCGTGCAGATAACGTTATCAATATTTGTGAAATGAAATTTTCGCGTAAAGAATTTGTCATTACCAAAGAATACGACAAGGAACTGCAAAATAAAATTTGGACTTTTGCCGAAGAAACACACACAAAAAAAGCGTTGCATACAACATTGCTCACAACTTATGGAGTAAAACGAAATGCTTACTGGAACAATATCCAAAGTGAAGTAGGATTAGACGATTTATTTTTATAAACTGTTTTTATTTTTCGTTCTCTGCTTTCGCAGGTTTGTAACCTGTGCGTGGAAGGCACGGCTTGCAAAGCCGCTCCAGCGTTGAAAACCACAACCTCTGATGACACATAATTGAGGAATTTGTGTAAAAACTGTTGTCTTAGCCGTGATTTATATTATTCTTTTGCATTTTATGAAAAAATATATTACATTTGCAGCTTGATTATGCGGAAAATGATAAAGTGAGAGCTTTTGTTTAACACGTATAACAAGGTTAGATATATTTAGCAGAGCATAATATTTACAATTTTAATAATTTAAGAAAATGAAACGGCTACTTTATGCGGCAACAATGCTGCTGAGCATGACTGCAGGTTTTGCTCAAACATGGAATATCGGCTATCCCAATGAGGCTGATGTGATTGCAATCCTCGACAATGAAACGCTAACCATCAGCGGGACAGGATCAATGCAGGATTTTGGCGATGAAACTGCTCGCCCCTGGTTTTCGGCTAAAAATCAGATTTCAAGCGTAATTATTTCGGAAGGCGTGACAAATATAGGCTTCGCAACGTTTGCCGGATTTGAAAATCTCGTTCATATTACACTTCCAAACAGCCTGCTGAATATTAGTGGCGGCGCTTTTCACCAATGTAGATCATTAGAATCAATTACATTTCCAGGTAATTTACAAATTATAGCGGGCGGATCATTTTACGAATGTGATAAATTAACATCCGTAAATATTCCTGAAAATACTGTCTTTGATGGTGGCAATCCCTTTCCAAGCTGCCGCAGCCTTGCAGAAATTAATATCAATTATTCGCACGGCACATATATATCTGTTGATGGCGTTGTTTACGACAGGGAAATGAAAACGCTGATTGCATATCCTGGAGGCAGAACCGGCTCGTACAAAATTCCCGCGGGTGTGGAAATAATAGCCTCATGGTCGTTTGAAGGCAGTAAAATCAGCGACGTCATAATTCCCCGTAGCGTGAAGGAAATTAGCGGCGTGGCATTTCACGGATGCAGCGAACTTGTATCCTTTACCGTACCAGAGGGAACAGAAACTATTGGTGGCGACTGTTTTTATGGCGCAGGTTTTAGACGGTTCACTTATGCAAGCACATTAACATCTATTGACGGACTTCCGGTTTGCCATAATTTGAAAACGGTTTTGAACAGAAGCTCAATCCCGCAGTACACAGAGACATGGCGTTTTCACAGTATGGATATATCTACTGTTGCCCTGATAGTTCCGCGCAATTCCAGATCGCTTTATGAGGCAGCTTCCGGGTGGCAGGATTTCGGCAGAATTATAGAATATCCACGCTGGCAAAACTCAGCCAATTCATATCCCAATACCTTAACAATTACAGCTATAGTTGATTTGGACGGTCTGGAATTACAGAGCGATCACGTAGAAATTGCCGCATTCTGTGGAGATGAATGTCGCGGTAGCGTGATGGTGAAAAAATATCCCGAACTTTCAGAACATTTTTTTGAGGGACTTTTAGTTGTACATGGCAATGAAGGAGAAGATATTAGCCTGCGTGTGTATGATTACGAAAAAGATAAGGAATACTCAGCGCTAAATGAGGCTATCATCTTTTCGCAGGATAATATCTACGGTAATCCCGACATGCCTTATGTTATACATATCACAGATCAAGTTACGCAGCAAATTTCATTGGGCGAAGGATGGTCGTGGATTTCAGCTAATGTAAACGGCGGGGAAACAGCTCTGATTGATCAGTTTAAACAGAACGTTGGCGACAAGGGCGTTATGTTCAAAAGCTTCAATGAATTTATTCAGGCTCCTTACTGGGTTGGCGATTTGGCTGAAATTAACAACAGGGAAATGTACATGATAAATACCGTCGCCGCACATACTTTGTCATTTTATGCATTTCCGGTCAATCCGTCTGCTACTCCAATTTCTCTGCAAACAGGCTGGAACTGGATTGGCTATACTCCACAGTTTGATATGCCGCTAACTTTGGCTTTGTCGAGTTTAAATCCACAGGATGGCGATCAGATTAAATCACAGAATGTATATGCCAACTATACATCCGATTATGGATGGATTGGTTCGCTTGCCCGTATGAATCCCGGTGAAGGATACAAATATTATTCCAGTTATGGGCAAACTCTGATTTATCCTTCATCCCAGCCTGATATTGATTTTGCTCCGGCACAGGAGAGCGGCGAACCGGCGTTTGAACCGAAATGGACGGCAAACAAATATCGCTATTCCAACAATATGACGCTCACTTGTGTAGTATTTGCAGATAACAAAGAATGGCAAAATGGACAAATAGAGATTGGAGCTTTTTGCGGCGATGAATGTCGTGGCGCGGCAGTGACAAGCTATGTCCCGCAAATAATGGAACATAACCGCATGGTTTTTCTGATAGTTTATGGTGAAGGCGGTGAAGAAATCAGCCTGAAGATTTACGATCATGCGGCAGGGAAAGAATACAGTATAGATAATCGCCTGACGTTTACTGCAGACGCTATACTCGGCAGTCCGCTAAATCCGTATCATGTAGAAACTTCTCCGACAGGAATAATTTCTCCGCAGTTGGATAAGGTTCATATTTATCAATATTCGGGGAATTTATTTATACGTTCTCAATACAGTTACATAGATCAAGTGGAAATTAGCGGCGCGAGCGGACAGATTCTATTCATGGCAACAAATTTTTCAGCTGAATCAATTGATGTTTCTTCACTGACGAAAGGCGTATATATATTAAAGCTGACGAAAGACGGTCAATCCTGTGTGAAGAAATTTGTCAAAATATGAAGTAAACAGCAAAAGTATTGACCTATACTATGCACAGTATGGTTTTGCGCAACGTCATTGCGAAGGCGAAGCCTGAAGCAATCCAGTAATCTATTTATTTACAATTAGATTGCTTCGCTAAAACTCGCAATGACGATGCACGAAATTAAACCGCATTCTTTTGCTTCTTTTTTGTAAGTTAAAAAAGAATGGTCGATGTCGAAGCCGGTAATTGCTTTGATTTCTTCAAACGTGAGCCGGAACGTTTCGCGTCCGTCGTTTTGAAGATGTTGCCATAATGATTCGTATTTGTTAATGATTTTATTTTTTTTACCGTAAAACAATCATATCATTCTCATCAAAGGCAGAACAAATATCACAGATTACACCACAGGGAGCAATACTTAATTCATCCATTTTCTTCCTCCGTTTTTACTCTTTCGTTCTTTTATCCTTACTATAAAAATAATAATTAATATAACTGTAATTACTATCTTTACGTAAAACATCAGAGAACTTGTTGCTTTTATTGTTACGTCTTCTCCTGTCCCATTTATTGAGTTTATTATTTGTCCTTTTATATTATATAAAATATAACCAAATAATATTGAAAATATTACCGTTGATAAGACATACATTTTTTTTAATTTGTTTTTTTCCTTGTTTGTTTTTTCAATGTC
>JAIRPX010000299.1 GCA_031256775.1 Dysgonamonadaceae bacterium | reverse complement strand
ATCAAAAATCTTTCACTCAGATCATTTGACAAGGCAATATTGCTTTCTTATTTGGAAACCCGTTGTCATCAACAGACGAAACAAACGATACGCTACATTTGACAATAAACTCTTCCATTATTTCAATATTTATAAATTATTTTGACATAATTCTATTATTTTTTTTATGCAAAAATACAACTTTTTCACAACTTATGCAATATATTATTTCGAAACACAAATAATTACACTATCATCCCCGCCCAACATTTTAAACAAAAACAGCAGTCCTTCGCAGTAATATTTGACGAATTGAAAAAAAATCATGAAAGAAGTAACAGAGAGAAGTATAGAAATAATGTCCATCCATGTCCGCACGGGAGAAGTGGTATTGGATACGGGAGAAACAGAGGCGTTGATAGCCGGTTATATGATACTTCCGGCTATGATTCGGAATACCGGGAAGAAGTTTATCATCTGCCTTGGGTATTGAAACTTTTTAGGGATTGATTTACTCTCTTTAAAGTTCCAACTTTTGATTGTTCTAATGCACGAATCATTCGGTAAATCAATTATAATGATACAAAATATCCAAGTATTTTCCAAATAAGGATCAATTTATTTTGCTGTTTTTTAGCAATTTATAGAATTTTGGAATTTTTGTTATATACTAAAAAAACGACTTAACAAAACACTGGGACTGTTGCAATTTTGCAAACCGTACCGACATCGACGCATATTACAAACCTGCACGAGCAGTATTATGCTTATCTCGAAAAAAAATATCAATTTTCAGATACGATTGTCTTTGCTGGTTAGAGGCGAAAGAACATGAACCAATAAACCGATGGGGCTGTGTCTTTTGAGACATCCCCATCGGTAGTGAAATTTGGTTAATTAATAAATTTTATTTTACCTGTATCCCGCGGCCGTGCACCTGGCGTTTCGTTTTTGTAACCGATCGCTACGGCGAAAATCACTTCGTGTGTATCGGGCAAATCCAGCGTAGCCATAATATCTGCTGCTTTAGGATTATTGGGGATTCCGCCCATATTGCCCAAAACAACTGTTCCCAAATCCATGGCTTCGGCCATCAATAAAATATTCTGGGTAAGAAACCCACAATCAGCCGGACTTATTCCGTTGTTTTTTTCCTTGGCAATCACAATCAGCGAAGGCGCTCCATAATAAAAATCGGGATTGACGGCGTGGATTTTAGCCATGAGTTCCGGACTTTGAATCACCCGTACTTGCCACGATTGAGCGTTCATGGCGCTGGGCGCATTGATGGCGCATTGTACGATCGTATCCAACTGCGCTTTCGGAACCGGTTGCTGCTTGTAGGCGCGAATGCTCCGGCGGCTCATAATGTTTTCGTACACAATTTGTGATTTACTCGGTTGGGGAACTACCGGTTCTTCAACCGGTGCTTTTTGCGTACACGAAATAAACGCAGACGCAATAACTAATATTAATAACAGTTTTTTCATGTTTTTTTGTTTATTATATTAATTTGTAGAAGAATATTCATGTCCTTTCCGTTTAAATTTCCAAATATAATTTTCTTCCCCATTATAGGTATAAACCAGTGTTAACTCGTCTTCAGTAAGCATACCGGGAGGGATAAAATATACGGCTCCGTCGGGAATAAAGTCTTCATCGTGCAGGAAAGGAGTACGCGACACGGTTTTAATCGTGCGTTTCGACACATCCAAGATAAATTGATCTTTCCTTGTTACCGGAGCTGCTGTTCCATCTACACCTTTTTGTACAAGCGTGAAGTTTGCTCCACCTTTCAAGTCAAAGGTCATTTCGTCGTAGAGGACGCCCCAGTCATTAAGATCTTCTTCAAACAGCAACCACCATTCGGGATAATAGTCGGTTGTGGCGCCGTTGCCGAACATTGCCGGTCGGCCGCCCCAGTTCGGATGCGTATTGCCGGTCGCCCATACCCAGGTTTTTCCCTGTCCGCCGCCTGTCAGTAAATTCCACATTGGGTCGAGCGGATGGTTAATTTCTTCGATAGTTATGGGAAATTCTTTTGTAACGGAGCCGCCTGCGCACAGAACCGTCAATTTAATGATTTGCTGTCCTAAGAAAGGTAACAGAATCGTGTCGGATTGTCGTGTGGAAGCACCTACAATATAGTTCCAGTAAACGGCTACGCCGGGAGTTTTGTTTTCCATTACAATTTGATTACTTCCCGGCGTAATACCGTATACTTCTGCCTTGATGTCGCTTGGAGAAAGAATATCACCCAGCGATTCGTGTTGTTCGATGGGGGCGCAGGATGCAATCAACAGCGCCACTGCCCAAATACTATAAATTATTTTTTTCATAATCTATTCTATTAAAATGTTCGTATTTATTCCGAGAATATGGCGTCGGCGCCTTCCCATCCCGGATTTTGCACAAGAATACCACCCGAAAGTTCAATCTGGTTCAGAAGTATCGGCAGGAAACCGCCCGTTTCGGGACGGAATCTGACATTCAATTTAGCCTCTTTTCCTATATTCAAAACGTCGACGTTTGTTTGATTTTCGGTAATTTTATTTTCGTCGTGCCAGCGGAGCAAGTCAAAATAACGAAGGCCTTCGAAGGCTAATTCCCAACGGCGTTCGGACTTGATATTGTCAAGCGTAACCGGTACCGAAGGTAACCCTGCACGTGAACGTACCCTGTCGAGGTAGTTTTGCGCCTGACTGCTTCCAAGTTCGGCGCCCATCAGCAAAATATCGGCAAAACGCAAAGAAATGTAATCCTGCATGTTTTCCGACTGGTAATCCAGGCCGGGAAAAGCATATTCGGGACGCATATCTTTGATATAGGCTAATATAGAACCGTCTTCCCTCTTTACATTGATGGGAATGTACTTTTTGGCAAACAAATAGGTGTCTTCCATTTGACTTTCTTTGCCTACTTGATAATTAACGTCTTCGGAAGCATCGCGTACATCCAGAATGGATCCTTTGCGGCGTATATCATTCACGTTCCAAGCGGCGAAAGTGTTGGGATTGACTGTGCCGCCGCCCCAACCTTGTCCGAACGGGAAGCAATCGGCATAGTTATCCTGATAGCGAAACCCAAAAAATAAGACTTCGAGATTTCTGCCTAAATAATTCCAACCAAAATGCCGGTGTACGAAAACGGCTTCCGTATTGGCCCCGTCTTCACCAACATAATGTAGGCTATTATCCTTTGCATAAGGATATTCTTGCGAATACGAGTAAGGCCACAAGCTGCGGAAATCCGGCAACAAAGTGTGGCCGCTGTGACCGACGCAATCGTCCACCCAACCAATGACCTGTTCTTTAGTAATATCGCCCATTGTCGTTTGTTTGTAATAGCCGGTGTAAAACAAGAAAGCCCGCGCCATAATACCTTCGGCCGCCCATTTGGTAGCATGTCCCAGATTGGCGTTGCCCCAAGCTACGGTATAAGGCGTAGTCGGCAGTTTTTCAATGGCGATTTTCAGGTCGGTGCCGATTTGTGCAAACAATTCTTCAGCAGAAGCTTTCGGATTGTTCTGCGGTGTCGGTTCTGTAACCAGCGGCACCGTACCGTAGATACGGGCAAGATCGAAATAGAAATAAGCCCGCATGAAATAGGCTTCGCCTTCAATCCGGTTGCGTTGTTCTTCGCTGTCCCAATTCACGTTATCTAATGAAGATATAAGAAAGTTTACTCGATAGATACCCGAATAATAATTCGACCACAACGTTCCGTAATCGTTTTCCCCGATTTTCCGGAAAGTTGCCAAAGCACGAATAAAGCGGTCATCTAACCCCCCGGCGCCGAAACGTTCGTCAGACATGATTTCCGAAAGCATAAACACGGAACCTTTGGGATCATCCGGTTCTATCAATTGCCGATAAACGGATGTGAGCACCTGTTCGGCGTCGCCGGGCTTTTTCGGAAAACTCTGACTGTCTTTTTTTGTCAGATTTTCGGTGTCGAGAAAAGATTCCCCGCAACCCGACATCAGAATGATAATTGCTAAAAATCCAATTATTTTTTTCATATTTTTAATCGTATCTAAAAGTTAAAAAATAATGTTTGCACCCACGATTACCGTGCGCGGACTGGGATAGAAGCCCAAATCGACTCCCCGCGACCACGACGAGCCATCGCCTCCGTAACCGATTTCGGGATCCATTCCGGGATAGCCGGTAAACGTAAACGCATTTTGTACGGAACAATAGACGCGCACCTGTTGCAGTGGTATGTTTTTGAACGATTTCTTGAAATCGTATCCTAGCGTAATATTGCTGATGCGCAGATAATCGCCGTTTTCAACATAAATATCGGAAAGATAACTCCAGTTGATGTTCGGTGAAGAGGTGATGCGCGGATAGCGGTTGGAAGTACCCTCGCCATGCCAGCGGTTGGCGGCAATGTCCATCGTGAAATTGTGCCAGGGGCGGTCGCCAAACGAACGGTATGAGCGGGCAATCTGCTGACCGAAAGCGCCGTTGCCGGTGATCGAGAAGTCGATACCTTTCCATTCCGCATTAAGTGAAAGTCCAAGTGTATAATCAGGATTCGGATCGCCGATCATCGTGCGGTCTTTGTCGGTGATTTTGCCGTCGTGGTCCATATCGGTAAAACGGACGTCGCCGGGTTTGGCTTCAGGCATAATCAGGGAACCGTCGGTATGCTTGTAGGCCTGTACTTCGGCTTCATTCTGGAAAATACCGTTGGTTTTATATCCGTAGAAATAACCGATAGGATAACCTTCCTGCGCCCGGATGAAATAACCGCTTTGCGATGAGAGTATATCGCCCGAACCGTTGATAATACCTTCCTGATTGGCAATCCGTATTACTTTATTCACATTGTGTGCCATGTTGATATTGGCGCCGTATTTGAAATCGCCGATGTTGTCGTTCCAGCCCAGTGCAAACTCGATACCGTGATTGTTGATGTCGCCGCCGTTGATGAATGGAGCGCCCGTACCGTAGGAAGCGAGAACCGGAGCGCGTACCAGCCAGTCTTTGGTGGTCTTGTCATACCAGTCGAAAGCAACGGTCAAATGATTGATAAAGCGGGCGTCGAAGCCAAAGTCCAACTGGTCGGATTTTTCCCACGATATGCCGGGGTTGGCCAGAATATCGGGATAGGAACCAATAAATTGCGACGATTTATCGCCGCCGAAGGTATAACCTGCGCCGCCGATATTGATGGTAGCGAGGTATTGGTAATTGTCGATGTTCATGTTACCGTTGCGTCCCCAACTGCCGCGCAGCTTGAAATAATTTACAAAACTCCGTAAAGATTCGGCAAACGATTCTTCGGTAATCATCCAGCCTGCGGAAAGCGACGGGAAGAAGCTCCAGCGGTGGCCTCTCATAAAGTTGGAGGAACCGTCACGGCGCATATTAATGGTAGCCATGTATTTCCCTTTGTAGTCGTAGTTTAAACGACCGAAATAAGATGCGATGGCACCCGCTCCCCAAGGCGCTCCGCCCAAAGAGGTGCTGACAGGATCTACTAATTTATTATTATCTAAATAAGCATGTTTGTAGTCGCCAAATTCGGAATTGACATTGCTGCCGGACAAGCCTGCGCCCATGCCCCATTTTTCGGCCGACATACCGATCATGACGCCAAAGTGGCTGTCTTCCGCGATGGAAAATTCATAATTGGCTGTGTTATCCCATATCCAGCTGAAACCACCGCCTGCCGACTGGTTGGTTTGGTCTTGCGTTTGTAGGATACCGGCTGCACCCGTATCGTATACCGGGATATACGAGCGGTTGTTGTAACTCGAATAGCCGAAGCCGAAGCTGCTGCGCAAAATCAGGCGTTGAATGGGTTGCAGGGTGGCATAAAAGTTTCCGCGCAACGAATAGTTTTTTGCGTTGTTGTTTTTTCGTGCGTAATACATGTACGCTACGGGATTTGCTTCGTCGTGATAAGCGATGTAAGATTTGGTAAATTCTCCATCTTTGTCATATACAGGCATAAAAGGATGCATGTTTAATGCCCAGCGCATATCGTTCCAATAAGGGCCGTCGGCTGCGATGTCAAGGCCTTCGCGGTTTGTGTATGCAAAAGTCAGGTTTTCGCCGAATTTTAGGATGTCGAACTTGCTATTTTTTAACAATGTATATTCCGAGTTAATGCGTCCGTTGTAACGTTCGTATTGCGAATGAACATAATCGCCGCCTACCATTCCGACTTGCGAAGTATAGCCCAAGCCTACCGAATAAACCGATTGTTCGGAACCACCAGTAATATTGAGTGCATAATTTTGTACGGGAGCGTTTTCCGTGGTCATTTCATCGAGCCAGTTTGTGCCTGTCCAGCCGTTTTGAATTTTATCCCAAGTAGGAATCAGGGTAGCGAAATCCCAAGGGGCAAGTCCGTCGTTCATGCGGCCTTCATTCATGATATTGGCGTATTCCTGTGCATTCAGCGTTTGCAATTTTTTGTAGAGGTTTTGCCAGCCGTAATACATATCGACCGACGTGGTCGGTTTGCCTTTCACACCGTGCTTAGTCGTTACGAGGATAACGCCGTTGGCTGCCCGCGAACCATAAATAGCGGTCGAAGCGGCATCTTTCAGAATATCGATCGTTTCAATTTCCGAGGGATTCAGTAAATCAATATCGCCTCCAATTACTCCGTCGATAATGTAAAGCGGCGAAGCATCGCCGATAGTTCCCAAGCCGCGAATGTTCACCTTGAAACCTTCTCCCGGCTTGTTGTTGTTCCGCACAATGCTTACTCCCGGTGATAGACTGCTTAATGCACTGAGAGCGCTAACGGTGCTCAATTTGGCAATATCCTCGCCTTTCACCTGAACTGTTGAGCCGGTAACTAATTTTTTCTTTTGAACTCCATATCCCACTACTACGATGTCTTCGAGTACAAAATCCCTTTCACTGAATTTAACATCAATACGCATTCGGCCATTAACGGGAACTTCCTGTGCAGTCATTCCAAGATAGGAAAAAATCAATACATCGTCGATTTTTGCAGGAATGTTATAAATCCCGTCCGCATCCGTTATCGTGCCAACGGAACTTTGTCCTTTGACGATCACACTCGCCCCGATAACAAATTCGTTGTTTCCATCAGTAACTGTTCCCGAAACGTTGAAAGTTTGCCCCAACAGTGTCATCGGCAGCAGTAATAATAATACGAATAATAATCTCCTTTTATTTAAGAATGCAGCTGTCAACCCATTCTTCTTTCTGTGTTTTTTTGTCATAAAATATTATTTTTAAGATTAAAACATTTTGTAGATTGCAAATTTCGATAAAAATAGCGATCTGCAAGGATGAAATGCTATCAAAAAAGGTTTGTTTTTTGACATATTTTAAAAATAAGAGAAGTTGATTCAAATTTTATCTATAATATTGCAGTGCGAAACAATCATGAATAATGAATTTAATAGAATACATACATCACTGGTTATCGAAGCCCGATTTGAAAACGCCTGTTTCCCTGATTATCTCGTCACTGAACGAGTTGAAAAAGGAAACAGCCTTATCGAATCGTGGAAAAAAGTCGCTCACTGTTGCCCTGACGAGTGCCAACCGTCTGGAAGAACTTTTATCACACAAGGATACAAAACAGACAGGAATCTATTCACCGGCAGACGATATTCGTGAAAAAGAAACCATACTGCTGGTCGAAGCAAATACCGACCGACGGGAATTTTTCAGAGAAAATCTTTCCGTTTTTTACGGCGTAATTCATGTCGATACCGGGAACAAAGCCTTGGAGCTGGCTCGGGAAACCAATCCCGATATTATTATTGCAGATGCCTTTATGCCGGGTATGAGCGGATACGAGCTGTGCCGGATTTTGAAATCCGCTATCGAAACGAGCCACATACCCGTTATATTATTGTCGGCCTTGAATGAAAAGGAAAATATTATATTCGGTCTGGAAGCGGGAGCTAACGATTATATTGTCAAGCCTTTCGATTTTGATATACTAAAAGCTCGTATTCGTAACATTCTTCAAAGCCGGGAACAGTTGCGGAAAACCGTCTTTTCACCCGAGCCTATTGAGGAAACGAGTTACACCAACGATCTGGACGTTGAGTTTCTCGACCGGGCGATAGGAATTATTGAAAAGGAACTCGACAATTCGGAATTTTCCATCAATGAATTTTGCGGCTTGCTGGCTATGAGCCGCACTTCGGTTTATAACAAGCTGAAATCATTGACCAATCAGGCGCCTAATGATTTTATTCGCATTATCCGGTTGAACAGGGCGAAAGATTTTTTGATGTCGGGAAAATATACGGTTTCCGAAGTGTCTTACAGAGTGGGATTTACCGACCCGAAGTATTTCAGTACCAGCTTTAAGAAACAGTTCGGCATTAGTCCCAGCAAGATAAATAACAGCGTTTAAACTTTTTATGTCAAAAAACAAACCTTAAAAAGAGGAAGAATGTGTAATATTGTGATGTCAAACGAATACAAGAAATTAATAACATGGAAACATATCTGGGCATAGATTTGGGAGGAACCAAATTACTGATTGGCGAGTTAGATAACAATGGAAATATTTTGAAGTATAAGAAATACACTTCGGGATTTTTCAGCCAGCAATCGGCATTAGCTGTTATTAAAGAATCATTAGACAATTATATTCAAACGGTAGGATGGACCGAAAACATTCCCGTAGCTATGGGCGTAGGCCTGATCGGGCGCGTAGATCCGGATAACGGTATTTGGCTGCAAATCGATCCTGCGCGAACGCAACCCATTCCATTAGCCAAAGAATTATCCGACATTTACGATATTCCCTGCCGTATCGACAACGATGTGAAAAGTGCCACCCGCGCCGAACGGTATTTCGGTTTTGGACAAATATCCAAAAACTTCATATATATAAATGCAGGAACAGGCATCGCCGCCGGTTTCGTCGTCAATGGACGGCAGATACGCGGCAGCCATTTTAATGCCGGCGAAGTGGGACATACGCAAGTTGGCGTAAATGTCGGTATTCAGTGTGGTTGTGGACGAATAGACTGTGTGGAAAAAATTGCTTCCAGCATCGGTTTTGACGCTTGCGCCCGTTTACTGAAAGACCGGTACGAAACGCAACTTTCTATTTCCGATAATCCGGAAGATCGAGTGTCGGTAAAAGACATATTCACATTATACGAAAAAGACGATCCGCTGTGTGTGCATCTGGTAGAAAATGCGTCGCAAGCGCTGGCCAATCTGATTATGAATTTGGTACGAGTGAGCGATCCGGATACGGTAGTATTGGGCGGTGGATTAGTATCGGACGGTTTCCTCCATACCAAAATAATAGAAAAATTGAACCAGACAACCATTCGCTTTGTAAAAAACGGCGTTGTGATTACAAAGCTGAACCCTGTTTTTATTGGCTTGCTGGGTGCGGGAGCTGTGGCTATGAATGTGTAAGCTCTTACGAAGATGAAGATTACAATTGCTGAAAACGAAAAAGAATTTGATACGATGGCAGCTTGGCGTATCATTGCGGAAATGTTGGCAAACCCAAAAGCGGTAATCGGTTTATCGACAGGACAGACGACGATCAATTTGCATAAGATTGTGGGAGATATTTACCGGCAATATCCTTTTGATATATCAGGAATCACTTTATTCGGAGTAGATGAAGTGACTAATGTGCCGCGTAATTATTCCGGATCTTGCTATACTATATTGAAAACGCAAATAACGGATGCTCTGGGGATAAAAGAGTCGCAGTTTCTGATGCCGCCGACTTTCAGCAATGATTTTGAACTGGAATGTCGAAAATATGAAGTAGAACTGGAAGCCCGGAACGGCGTTGATTTACTGATATTGGGTTTGGGAAAAAACGGACATTTGGGATTCAACCAACCGGAAACTCCCTTTGAAAGCACTACGCATGTTTCCCGTATGGACGAAGTATTGGAAGCCCGTATCCGGAAAGAAACAAATACCCCTGAGGATAAAGAATTGGGCGGGTTTACTTTGGGCATTAAAAATATCATGCATTCACGCCGGATTATTTTGGCGGCCAAAGGAGTTGAGAAAGCGAAAATTGTCCGGGAAATGTTATTTGGACCGGTTACTACCAGAATTCCGGCATCTGTTCTGCAATTGCATCCGGATTGTGAGTTTTTGTTGGATGCCGATGCGGCACACGGATAAATCTCTGCGATATATATAGGACGTTTACAGCGTTAAGTATTTCATTAAAAAAATGATTATCCTTAAATTATTTACATATTATGACACAAAATAACAAAACGAATCAAATAGGACCATTTATTACACTGATTTTCTTGTTCTTCGTTGTTGGTTTTCTGACCACAGCGAATACCCAATTTCAAGGGCCTTTGAAAGCCACTTTTTTGGAAGATGTCGGGAACTTGAAAAATACGTTCGCCACACTCATTGCTTTCTCGTGGTTTCTGGCCTATCCGGTTTGTGGAGGAATCGGGTCCGGATGGATTAATCGTCATGGCTACAAAGGTACTTTAATTCGTTCGCTTTTTGTAATGATTGCCGGATTGGGACTTTTTTTCCTATCGTCGTGGTTTACTGTTTGTTTTCCGGAAGCGCATCTGCAAGCAGGTTCTGTCGTTGTCCCCTGGGGATTTTTCATTTTCCTGCTGGGTTCTTTCACTGTCGGTGCATCGGCAACGATCATGCAAGTTGTTATAAATCCTTATTTGATAGCTTGTTATGTAAAGGGGACGCAACCTGTACAGCGCTTGGCGATTGGTGGTTCGTCCAATTCGATAGGAACTACTATTGCTCCATATTTTGTTACAGGGATTGTATTTGGCGGATTGGTCATGGAAGACATACAGGTCAGCCAATTAATGCTTCCTTTTGCTTCGCTGGTATTAGTCATGATGCTGATAACGGGCGTACTGTTCAAACTGGCTATGCCTGATATTGCGGAAACCAAAGCGGCTGTCGGCGAAAAGTTGGAAAAAAGTGTCTGGTCGTTCAGTCATCTGACTTTGGGGGTTATCGCCATTTTTTTTTATGTAGGTGTTGAAGTCTGTATCGGGGCGAATATCAATTTATACGCGATCGAATTCGGTTATTTAAATCCGGCCTTGTTGGCGACGGTTTATTGGGGCGGCATGTTAATTGGACGTTTGGTGGGCAGTTCATTAAGCACTATTCCTCCGCGGGTACAATTAACAGTAACAACGATTTGTGCATCTGTACTAACTTTGTTGGCGATCGCAATGAATAATCCTTGGATTCTGGCGTTTGTCGGATTATTCCATTCGATTATGTGGGGAGCCATATTCACGTTATCGGTGGCTAAATTAGGCAAATATACGTCCGTAGCTTCCGGTGTATTCATGATTGGCGTCGTGGGCGGCGCTGTCCTTCCTCTGCTACAAGGCATTTTGGCTGATTTTTCGGGTTGGCGCTGGTCGTGGTGGATGGTAATTGTCGGCGAATTGTTTATGTTGTATTACGCATTGACCGGTTCACGGATTCACCAATCGGAAGAATGATAAATACAAAGGTGTATTTACATTCCGCAGGGAGAGGAAAGCTCCTTTTTATATTCACTAAAAAACATACATTTTTTTAATTTAATAATAAGTATTATAATGAATCGATTACTTTTTCTCGTTGCAGGGTTAATAAGTTTACCCGTGTTTTCCCAAATATGTTTGACGCAGGATACTACACTGGAAAAAGCGATCGTTCAATCCGGATTGATCCACAGTCCGTTGCCTCTCGATAATTCCTTATCGTACGAAGCCGGCGGATTAAAGAAAAAAGTTTTGTCCCGCGAAGCAATGACGGAAACGGCCTCTTCGGAATGGACGCATTCGGGTTTGGGGCAATTAGCTTATTCCACTGAAAAAACCGTTTCCGGCAACGGCAGTCTGAAAATGAGTTTTCCCACTTTTACCGGAAAACGAGCCGTAGGATCGCCCGGCGACCGGGATTACGCTACCTACGGTAATTGCCGGATTCAGAAAAACATGAACGGCGAGAACTGGGAAAAATTCAACCGTATTGCCTTTTCCATCTATCCCGATTGCGAAGGCGCAAGAATAGTGAATCTGAATTTTTCCTTTGAAAATTCGGATACGCCGAAAAAACACGGCGCGAATCGTAATTCGGCTTCACACCTGATTAACCTGAAAAACCGCGAATGGAACCACTGCTTTCTCGATTTGGACGAATTTCAACGGGATAAAGTG
>JAIRPX010000013.1 GCA_031256775.1 Dysgonamonadaceae bacterium | reverse complement strand
CAGCCTTCTAACAATAAAATCGGGATAAACCTGTCAGAAAAAATCTCTGCCCTGTTTGTCGCCGGCTTCATTCCTCGAAAGCCTTAAACTATCTATCTTGGCAGGTCTTCTGACTTACTTTTTTTCGGCAAAACGCCTTCCCGATTTCTCAGTGGCTTGAGTTTTGTTTTGCCGACTTTTCAAAAACGATTCGTAATTTTTAATTCGTAATTGAACAAAGCTTACAGCAGCGGGTCTGTTCAGGATTTACACCTGATTCCCTTTTCAGCGCTTTTCCCGAATGGAAATTGCGCCACCAAAATTTCGGGGGCAAAGGTACAAACATATATTTAATTTACAATACCCAAACAGTATTTTTTCTTTATAAAATCACTTTCGCAACAAGAGCAATGCACTAAAAGGCGCGAAAGCACGAATTACTGGATTGCTTCGCTAACGCTCGCAATGACGATGAACGATAAACGGGGGACACGATGAACGTGCTGGCGCAGGTCGCTACAACACAAGATGCTTATGTTAAAATCGAATTATTGTTTTTTTATTAAAATATATTTTTCTACTTTTGCATCTGACTTTATGAAGTTGTCTAATATTTTGTATAATAAAAACGGAGGTTTTTTATAGACAGTTTTGAAATAAAAAAAGTAAAAGATTTACAATGTGTAAATCTTTATCTTATAGATTGTTGATAAAATTTTTATCTGATTTTGCTTAATTTAAAAAAGGAGAAAAAGAGAAGAATTTAAATGTCCATTTAAATTGTACAAAAACTTAGATTAGTTTAATAAAGTTACCTTAGGCAAATGGAGGTATTTGTCATTTGCAAATTATATCTTAATTCTATTAAAACTATGCTAAAGAAAATCAGTTTAATCAGTATGATTGTCTTTGCTACAACGCTTTGCCTTATAACTAATGTCAGGGCAAACGAAAGCGAAAAATTGGAAAGTAACGCTGTTGCCCAGCAAGGTAAAACTTTGAAGGGAACGGTTACGGATGTATCAGGTCCCTTAATTGGAGCCTCTGTAAGTGTGAAGGGAACTTCCGTCGGTACGGTCACAAACCCCGATGGCGAATTTACCTTGAATAATGTGAGCGATGGCGCGGTTATTGTTATTTCGTACATTGGGTATGTTCCACAAGAGATTTCTTACACGGGACAACCTGAAATTCTTGTGTTTTTGCAGGAAGACGCTACCACTCTTGGCGAAGTGGTGGTGACTGCGTTAGGCATTACCAGGGAATCGAAATCGGTGGGTTATGCCGTGTCAACTGTCAAATCAAACGAACTTGTAAAGACAGCTGCGCCCAATCTTGGTTCTGCTCTCTATGGAAAAGCAGCTGGCGTTCAGATTCAGCAGGCGCCGGGTGGAGCAGGAACAGCCGTTGCAATAAGTATTCGCGGCTTACATTCCATCACGGGTAACAACCTGCCTCTGATTATCTTGGATGGAGTTCCCATCCGGAATGGAAATGCCAATGAACTTGGTTACTGGGATGAGCAACGTATCAACTCAAACGGTTTGGTTGACGTAAATCCCGAAGATATCGAAAGTATTTCGATTCTTAAAGGAGCGGCAGCAACAGCCCTTTACGGCTCGGAAGCCAACAACGGCGTTATGATGATAACCACAAAAAAAGCCTCGCGGGGCAGCGGTTATCAAATAAGCGTGAACGCAGGACTTTCTGCCGATATGGTTGCCTATATGCCTAAATTCCAAACAATTTTTGGACCTGGTTCATATACAGATAACAATGGAACCGACTACAGGATTCAAAACGACGGTTTTATCGAAAGGGAATGGCAGGGGAAAACATGGAAAAGCGTGCAAAATACAACACAGTATTACGGACCAAAGTACGACGGAAGTCAGGTACTCTACTGGGACGGTAAAATGCGCGCCTACAATCCCATCAACTCCGATCCATGGTCTGACCTTTTCCGTACTGCATGGAATCAAAACTACAATGTAAGTATCGCGCATGGAGGTGAAAATTCTTCAACCCGCTTTTCCTATACTTATATTGACAACATTCCAAACCAGTATAATTCTCACTACGGAAAAAACAATTTCAATCTTACAGGGAATATGAATTTTACAAAAAACCTGAGTTTGGGTTATACGGCAAACTACATGCGAGAAACGGTTAAGAACCGACCATATCGTATCAGTCGTGTAACAAACAATTTCGGCGGTATGTTTGGAGCTTTCGACGACATAGCCCTGTTCAGGAATACTTTTGTTACGTCGCGTGGTTATATGAATATGACTTATTCACCAACGGCTCAAACATTAACTCCCGACGAGGCTTATGCGTATTCGCCGGCATTTATGAGCGGTCTGGGAAATGAATATTTATGGCACGTGCTTGGAAAAGAAAATTTAGAAACCAACAATCGCCTGCTGGCAAGTTTAATCCCTTCATGGAAGATCATAGACGGTTTAACATTGAAAGGAAAAATCGCTACCGATTTCACCGCCAATGAAATCGAACGCAATGAACACAGTGAGCGTCCACAAATGTATGGCGCTTCAGGTTACTATTCGTTGCGGAACTGGCGATATGAAATCTATTATGGAGACATAATGCTGTCGTATGACAAAAACATAACCGAAGATATTGGATTGACGGCTAATGTAGGCTGGCAGGGACGGCTTGAAAAAATGAGCTATGCACAGGTGAATACCAACGGCGGTCTTTCGGTAGAAAACTGGTTCAATCTGGCTGCAAGCAAAAATAAGGCTGACGCTTCAATGGGACGTCAAATGTTCCTGAGAGACGGTCTCTTTGCAACAGTTGGCGCATCGTATGATAATTACCTTTATTTAGATGCTACAATTCGCAGCGAAAGGCTTTCAAATATTGTTTCGGGATTGAATAAATTTACATATCCTTCTGTCAGCGGAAGTTTCCTCTATACGGAAGCATTGAAAGAAAATCTTCCCTCATGGTATTATTTTGGAAAATTGAGAGCTTCCTATGGTATCACAGGTAATGCGCCTGATGTGTATAAATACAATGAATCATATACGCAAGCATTGGCAAGTTCCTATATATACAACATTACCAAAGAAAATCTGGGCAACAAGAAAATCAAACCAGAAACCAAATATGAATGGGAAATCGGTCTGGAAAATAAATTCTTCAAAAACCGTCTGGGAGTTGAATTGACTTATTATTCTGCATTAGTCAAAGACCAGATTATTCCGGCGTCGCTTCCATTTTCGGCAGGAGGAAACAGTATCTATTTGAATATCGGCGATTTGGAAAATAAAGGCTTTGAATTATCGCTATATGGTACGCCTGTTAAGACAAAAGATTTTTCATGGGATTTGAATTTAAATGCAGCATGGAATAGCAATAAGGTAGTAAAATTGATGGACGGCGTTCCACAGCTGGAACATTCTAATATCGACAACGGATCTTTATTGCTAGTGTCGAAAGTCGGCGAACCAATGGGCGATTTCTACACCTACCTTCCGAAACAGGTGGAAGTTAATGGACAAATGCGCGACGTAATTGCCGAAGATGGTCTGTATCAGGGAGATTACGATACCCGCCAAAAAGTTGGAAACGCTATGCCTAAATGGATAGGCGGTCTGGGTACTTCGTTTACTTATAAAAACTTAGCCCTCAGTATTATGACCGACTTCCGCATAGGTGGTATGGTGTTCAACACGCCTTATCAGTATTTAATGGGACGAGGTAGCCTTGAAGAATCCTTGAAATACAGGGACGCCGAACATGGAGGTCTAACCTATACTGTTGATATTAAGAGTTCTACCGGACAGACTTATACCAAAACATACGATAACGGTATGTTTCTGAACGGCGTGAGAAATGTGGGAACGCCTGATAATCCGCAGTATGTTGAAAACAATGCTGAAAATGCAGCAAAATATGGCTTTAAGCCGGTTGCATCCGATTATTACTACATGGCAAACTTCAACTGGGGAGCCAGCGAAGGGACACTGTATAATCAGTCGCTGTTTGAAAATACATACTGGAAAGTGCGTGAAATCTCTTTGAGTTATACGCTTCCGCAAAATCTGACGCAGAAATTCTTCTGTAAGAATCTGACAGTTTCCGTTTTCGGACGCAACCTGTTCTATATCTATAAGAATTTACCAATTTTCGACGCAGAAGCTACAGACGCTACTAACTGGATAGGACAGACAAGCATCGGCGGTTCTACTACATCAACCCGCTCTGTAGGGGTTTCCTTACGAGCTAATTTCTAATCTTAATTACAAAAATAATATAATATGAAAAAGATATTTTATAGTTTGGTAACAGTTATTACTTTGGTAACAGTTGCGGGCTGTAGCGACGCTCAGTTCGACAAATATTATCCTGATCCATCTCAAACGACAACCGTATCATGCGGCAAGCTAATGACAGGCGTTTTCTGGTCGGCGCGCAAGCAAACAATGGGGGACATTTACTGGAGATATGTTTTCGATAAAACCCAAATTGGAACGCTTGCTCAAACAATTGGATTTCAGAATAGTAATGGACGGTATTCTGGCACAAGAAGTTATGCGCAGAATCGCTGGCAGGAATTTTACTATACGCTGACTCAATACAGAGTATTGCAGGAAACCTATAGCCGTTTAACGGATGAAGACAAAGCAATTAATGAAGTTTATGAACTTCTTGCAAGAACTTTTGTTTTCCACCAGCTGGAAGAAGTTGTAGATATTTGGGGAGCCGCGCCATATTCAGAAGCTGGATTATTGCCAATTACAAACGATTTGGCAAATGCTTCTTCAAAATACGATGCAGCTACCGATATTTATACGGAAATGCTCAATTCACTGGATGAAGTAAATACGCGACTCACGGCATTGATTGGCAGCAGTTTGCCAACTATTGCAACCTTGCCTGATCAGGATTATATCAACAAAGGCGATTTGACAAAATGGCAGCGTTTTGCCAATTCGCTTCGCCTTCGTATGGCTTTGCGCATATCGTCACAAGGTGATTTGACGGCAAAAGGCAGGGAGATATTGAATCAGATGCTTTCTAATCCTTCCAAATATCCTCTGGTTGAAACATTAGACCATGTGATTAAAATTGACGCCGACAACGATGCTTTCAAAAACGATTTGGGAAATCCGTGGGGTGGTGTACGTGGTTGTTTTGAAGACGGCGAAAGCGAAGGCACTTTCATTAGAGCCTCAAAAACGATGATAGACATTCTGGGCGTGGTGGATGGAAAAATAACATCCGATTCCGATCCCCGCATTCCTGTTTTTGTCGACACCGTTGCCGCAGGTCCTAACAAAGGATTATATGTAGGCGTTGACCCGCAGGCTGCATTAGGTATTCAAGAAGGCGACTGGAATAATCCTAACGGCGTTCAGTATTCACGTCCAAGCCGCGTAACATTTGCCCGCAACGTTAATTTTCCGGGTATTATTTTTACCGCCGCCGAAACATGGTTTATCAAAGCTGAAGCAATACAGCAAGGCTGGACGCAGGGCAATGAACTTGAGGCTTTCAAAAAAGGAATTGCCGAATCGTTCAACTATTATTACTGGTTAAACAATATTTCTGCTGAAATGCCTGTTTATTCGGCTCCAGACGCCGCCGCAATAGATGCTTTCGCCCAAAAACTGTGGGACAAAGACAGTAATAAACAAAAAGTCATACTCGAACAGAAATGGCTAAATACAGCTCTTATCGACATGAGACAGTCGTGGGCTGATTTGCGTAGAACAGGCTATCCCGAACTTACATTCCTGAGAGACAACGATTCGCCGGAAGTTAAAAGACCTCCCTACCGGCTTATGTATCCCGACAATGAAAGGACATACAATACTGTCAACTGGGAATCTGTTAAAGCGCAGGATACTCACTACACTAAAATATTCTGGGCTAAAGACGGCGATTATTACACCGTCCGCTAAGAAAAATTAGTGGGCAAACGAAAGGAGGCGGGCATGTCCCGCCTTTTTTAGTTACAGGTAAAAATAATGCTCTTATACTCTACACAGTATGGCATGGTATGATTTTTTGCAACGTCATTGCGAAGGCGAAGCCTGAAGCAATCCAGCACTAAAAACTAAAAACTGATAACTAATTACTAATTACTGGATTGCTTCGCTAACGCTCGCAATGACGATGCGTAAAATTAAACCTCGCAAAGTATAAAAAAATTTCATTCAATTTCGATTTTCCACTATTTTTTTGTAAATTTGTAGCCGGTTTTACTGAGCTTTTGTAGCTATTTTAGTAGCTTTGAGGCGATTTGTATGTATATAACTGAATTATTTCAAAAAATATGGTAAAAAAGAAAGCATTATTGGTCATCCTTGATGGTTGGGGATTCGGCGACAAAACAAAAAGAGATGTAATATATCACACAGAAACGCCCTATTGGGATTATCTTTTAAAAAATTACCCGTATTCGCAGTTGCAGGCTTCAGGCGAAAATGTAGGATTACCCGACGGACAAATGGGTAATTCAGAGGTTGGTCATCTAAACATCGGTGCGGGACGTGTTGTTTATCAGGACTTGGTGAAAATTAACATCGCGGCGCGCAACAACTCTATCCTCGAAAATCCGGGAATTAAGCAGGCATACAATTATGCAAAAGAAAACGATAAGCAGATTCATATCATGGGATTGGTTTCTAATGGAGGAGTACACAGCTCATTAGAACATCTTTTCAAACTAACCGACATCAGCAAATTATACGGAATAGACAAAACGTTTGTTCACTGTTTCATGGATGGTCGCGATACAGACCCTAAAAGCGGAGCCGGATTTATCCGCGAGCTGAATGATCATCTAAATAAATCAACAGGACAAATAGCTTCTGTCATTGGTCGTTATTATGCAATGGACAGGGACAAACGCTGGGAAAGAGTGAAAGTTGCATACGACTTGCTGGTACATGGCGTCGGCGCTCCAACAGAAAATCCAGTAAATGCTATAGAACAGTCTTATCAGGAAGGAGTTACAGACGAATTTATCAAACCGATTGTATGCGTTAAAAACGACAAACCGGTTGCCGTAATTGAAGAAGGCGACGTTATAATCTTTTTTAATTTCCGAAACGATCGCGCTAAGGAACTGACAACAGTTTTGTCGCAGCAAAACATGCCGGAATCAGGAATGAATGTTATTCCGCAACTCCGCTATTTTACTATGACCCCGTATGATCCTACATTCAAAAACGTTCATGTCCTTTTCGATAAAGATAACGTAAACAACACTATGGGTGAATATCTCTCGAATTTAGGCTTAAAACAGCTTCATATTGCTGAAACAGAAAAATATGCGCACGTAACTTTCTTTTTCAACGGCGGTAGGGAAGCTCCATACGCAGGAGAAGAACGCATTCTGGTAAACTCGCCAAAAGTAGCTACTTATGACCTGAAACCTGAAATGTCGGCGTATGAAGTAACGGATAAATTAGTGGAAGCTATTAATTCTCAGCAATTTGATTTCATCGTTGTTAATTATGCCAATGGAGATATGGTGGGACATACAGGCATTTATGATGCCATCGAAAAAGCTGTTAAAACAGTGGACGCCTGCTTGAAAAATACAATTGAAGCAGCCAAGTCTAACGGATACGAATCAATTATTATCGCCGATCATGGAAATGCAGATTATGCCTTAAACGACGATGGTTCTCCAAATACAGCTCATTCTTTGAATCCTGTTCCTTTTATATATGTCTCAGAAAATGAAAAGGCAACAGTTGAAAATGGAATACTGGCAGACGTGGCTCCAAGTATTTTACATATTCTGGATTTACCACAACCTGAAGAAATGACAGGAAGGGATTTAATTAAGAATTAGGAATTAGGAGTAAAAAAATGAACAATTAATAATAAAAAACAAAAAATGAACAAATCAATCTTATTTATTATCATTGCAATAGCATCATCAATATTAACTGCTAATGCACAAGAGTTTTATCAAGGCAATAAAACAATCGCAGCCAATGTATCCGATTTTAGTTTAAGACTTCTTAAACCTGATGACTCGGATACGCAAACTTATTTAAACCTTGGAATTAAAGGGAATTATTTCGTTGCAGATAATCTTGCTTTAACTTTGGGCGGATTTTATGGTTATAATAATAGAGATAACAGTCTTAAAGGCGAAATTGGAGGCAGATATTACGTCTGGGAATATATCTATGGAGGTTTGTCATACATTGGCGAATATAATTTCAGAAAAATAAACAGCAGTGGAAAAGCTGAAATAGGCGCCACTTACTACATTTCTGATAATGCGTTTATTGAATCTGCAATTTTTTTTGAAATGGGGGCAAGAAGAATCAGTTTGGAGAAAGAACAGAATTTTATAAATTCAGGATTATCCATAAGTTTCGGCGTGAATTTTTAATGTAAAATAATGTATATGAGAAAATTAGCAATCATGTTAATAACCGTTTTTGCCTGTTCTGCATACGCAAAAGATAAAACAGAAGAGTTTAATTACAATGTGGAACAGTTTGCCGATCTTGGCATTTTGCGCTATTCAGTAACAGGATGGAACGACTTGTCGCTGAATCAGAAGAAGTTGATATATTACCTCAGTGAAGCGGCTATAGATGGACGAGACATCTTATTCGACCAAAACAATCGCTACAATCTGGCAATTCGCCGTACACTGGAAGCAATATATACCAATTTCAAAGGCGATAAAACAAGTAAAGATTACAAAGAATTTGTCGTATATTTGAAAAGGGTATGGTTTTCAAATGGTATCCATCATCACTACGGTGAAGAAAAATTTTTACCCGGATTTTCCCAAGACTTTTTTTCACGGGCGGTTCGTTCACTTCCAAAGTCCTTGATACAAACAAGAAAGGATCAATCTACCGACGCTTTCCTCAAAGAAATTATTCCGGTTATGTTCGATCCTGCTTTGTATTTGAAAAAAGTTAATCAGGACAGTAGCGTTGATGTAATCGTTAATTCAGCCAACAATTATTATGGCGAAGGCGTGACCCAAAAAGAAGTAGAAGATTTCTACAGTGCAATGAAAGATTCAACAGATCTTCGCCCTGTCGCTTTCGGCTTAAACAGCCGGTTAGTTAAGAAAAATGGAAAACTGACAGAATTAGTTTATAAAATCAACGGTTTATATTCTCCTGCTATTGAACGTATAGTTTTTAACTTAAAACAAGCGGCAAAATATGCTGAAAATGAACAGCAAAAAAAGGTAATTGATTTATTGATAGACTTTTACAAAACAGGTTCGCTGAAAAAATATGACGAATATTCAATTCAATGGGTAAAAGATACAAACTCAACAGTTGATTTTGTAAACGGCTTTACAGAATCGTACGGCGATCCGCTTGGAATCAAAGCCAGCTGGGAATCCCTGGTTAATTTTAAAGATCCGAATGCAACGGCGTTAACGCAGACTGTCAGCGAAAATGCCCGCTGGTTTGAAGAACATTCTCCTGTTGATGAACGTTTCAAGAAAAAAGAAGTGAAAGGAATTACTGCAAAAGTTATTACCGCAGCAATTTTAGGCGGCGACTGCTACCCTGCAACTCCAATCGGCATTAATCTCCCAAATTCCAACTGGATTCGTAAAGATTTTGGTTCAAAATCGGTAACAATAACCAATATAACGGAAGCCTACGAAAAAGCAGCAGCAGGCAGCGGCTTTAATCAGGAATTTGTATATGGCGATTACGAAAAAGACTTGATGGCAAAATATTCTTCCCAAACAGATAACCTGCATACAGATTTGCACGAATGTCTGGGACACGCTTCCGGTCAGTTACTTCCGGGCGTTGACCAGGACGCTTTGAAAGTATATGGCTCAACTATCGAAGAAGCTCGCGCCGACCTGTTCGGACTATATTACATAGCCGATATTAAAATGCTGGAATTAGGGCTGCTGGATAATCCCGAAGCATATAAAGCCGAATATTATAAATATATGATGAACGGATTGCTTACACAGCTTGCCCGTATCGAACCTGGCAAAGATATCGAAGAAGCGCACATGCGAAATCGCGCCCTGATTGCAAACTGGGTTTTGGAAAACGGGAAAGATGAAAAAGTTGTAGAGCTGATTCGCCAAAACGGGAAAACATACGTAATGATAAATGATTATGATAAAACCCGTGTATTAATCGGAAAATTACTGGCTGAAATCCAAAGGATAAAATCTGAGGGAGACTTTGAAGGCGCACAAAATCTGGTCGAAAAATACGCAGTCAAAGTCAATATTGATATTCACAGGGAAATACTGGAACGTTATGCTAAATTAAACATAGCCCCGTATAAAGGATTTGTTAATCCTTATTATAAAATCGAAAAAGACGCTTCCGGAAATATAAAGGACATTCTTCCCTGTTATACAGAAAGTTATACAGAGCAAATGTTGCGCTATTCAAAAGAACATTCGCATTTGCCAACATATAATGATTAGACGAAAATTTAACATTTTATGCTCGAATATTTCCGATTGTTTTTGAAAAGTATTAATTTTGCATTGTTTGATACATATTCATGAATGGAAAAAGAAGATAAAATAAAAGAGGTAGTCAGACTGAAACTCACTGAATATCTGAAAGCTAACAATTGCCGCAAAACGCCGGAGCGATATGCAATCCTGGATATTATTTACAGCGAGCGCGGTCATTTTGACATAGAATCGCTGTATAACAGGATGAAGAATCAGAATTTCAAAGTCAGTAAGGCTACCATCTACAATGCAATGCAACTTTTTGTAGAATGTAATTTGGTGGCAAAGCACCAGTTCGGAAACAATTTGTCGGTGTATGAAAGGGTTTACAATAAAGAACTTCACAATCACTTGATTTGCACCGTATGCAACAATATTCGTGAATACAAAGACACTGAATTAAAATCAATTATCCAAAATAGAAAAATAAATCATTTTACGCCGTCGCACTACAATCTGTATATATATGGCGTATGTGGCGCATGTGGACGTAAACAAAAACTAAAAGAACAAAAAAAACAATAAACAATAATGAATATAGACGTAATTCTTGGTTTACAGTGGGGAGATGAAGGTAAAGGCAAAATAGTTGATGTTCTTACTCCTGATTACGATATTGTAACTCGCTTTCAAGGAGGTCCCAATGCCGGTCATACACTTGAATTTCAGGGGAAAAAATATATACTTCGCTCAATTCCTTCCGGAATTTTCCAGGGAGGAAAAATAAATATCATCGGTAATGGAGTTGTGCTTGACCCTGCTTTGTTCAAAGCAGAAGTGGAAGCTTTGGAAGCGTCGGGACACATTTTAACCGAACAGTTGTATATATCCAGAAAAGCGCACCTGATTCTCCCGACTCACAGATTGTTGGATTTGGCTTACGAAACGCAGAAAGGAAGCGGTAAGATCGGCACAACAGGTAAGGGAATTGGTCCTGCATATACAGATAAAACAGGACGTAACGGTTTAAGAATAGGCGATATAGAAAACAATTTCGAACTTAAATACAGCAAAGCTATTGCCCGCCACAAAGAATTATTGAAACAGATGAGCTTTGAAGCCGACCTGGAATCACTGGAAAAGGAATGGATGGAAGGCATTGAATGTCTCCGAAGATTCCGGTTTATTGACAGTGAACATTTTATCAATAAAGAATTGAAAAACGGGAAAAAAATTCTGGCAGAAGGCGCACAAGGTACAATGCTGGATATTGATTTTGGCTCTTACCCATTCGTAACAAGTTCTAACACAGTCTGTGCCGGTGCATGTACCGGTTTGGGGGCTGCTCCCTCAAAAATCGGAAACGTCTATGGCATTTTCAAGGCTTACTGCACACGGGTAGGCAGTGGACCGTTTCCAACAGAATTGAATGATGAAACAGGACAAAAAATCAGGGATCTGGGTTGTGAATACGGCTCCGTTACCGGACGTCCGCGCCGTTGTGGATGGATTGATTTGGTTGCATTGCGCTATGCCATTATGATAAACGGAGTAACGCACTTGATCATGACAAAATCAGACGTCCTTGATACTTTCGATACAATTAAAGTTTGTATTGCATATCAAATTCAGGGAAAAGAAATTTTAGATTTCCCCTTTGAAATCGACGACTCTGTCAAACCAGTCTATGTTGAATTGCCCGGATGGAAAATGAATATGACAAAAATGCAAAGCGAAAGCGAATTTCCACAAAAATTTAACGACTATTTGTCATTCCTTGAAGAAAAATTAGGAGTAAAAATACGGATTGTATCTGTCGGACCCGACAGAGAAGAAACCATTGAGCGTCGTTAATTTTTTTGGCATATAATTTGTTAAACAAAAAGAGATTTTCATTTCTTCTTAAATAAAAAAATGAAAGCAATATAAAACTGAAAAAATATGGGAATATATTGGTTATTATTTATTGGAACAGCACTTGCAGGCTGGTTAGTACAATGGAATTTCAACAGCAAATTCAAAAAATACTCTAAGATGCCTTTAGATTACGGTATGACAGGTAAAGAGATTGCTGAAAGGATGCTCTATGAAAATGGAATAGCGAATGTAAAAGTCAAAATTGCCAACGGAATATTAAGCGACCATTACAATCCGGCAGACCGTTCTATTAATTTGAGCACAGAGGTTTATTCCGGTAACAGTATCGCAGCTGCTGCTGTAGCCGCTCACGAAACAGGTCATGCCATTCAACACGCAAAAGCATACGGTCCGCTAAAAATGCGTTCAGCATTAGTGCCTGTTGTCACCTTCTCATCTCAATGGGTAACATGGATTCTACTTGGCGGGATGTTACTGATGGGAAAAGGTACGGGAATAGGCTCGTCCCTATTGTTGATTGGAATTTGCCTGTACGCTGTGCTTACAATATTTAGTTTCATCACTTTGCCTGTTGAAATCAATGCAAGCCAGCGAGCCTTAGCCTGGCTTAGCCATTCAAGACTCACTTCTTTGCAAAATAACGCAGCCGCCAAATCAGCCCTGAAAGCCGCAGCCTATACTTATGTAGTTGCAGCTCTGACTTCTTTGGCTACACTGCTCTACTATATAATGATTTTCCTTGGAGGAAGGAGAAACTGACAAAAACATTTAATTTTAACTGTTCATTAAATATTGATTCGTGGAAAAAATAAAATTAAAAATATTGGGCGTTACTTTCAGTCAAGTACAAACAGGCGCTTATGCTTTGATATTGAAAGAAGAAAACGGACAGCGAAGATTTCCTGTTATAGTAGGGACGCCTGAAGCTCAGTCCATAGCTATCTTCATGGATAATTTAACGCCACCGCGCCCCCTTACGCATGACCTGTTTGTCTCATTTGCCAAAACTGCAGATATTGAAATAGTTGCAGCAAATATATACAAATATGAAGATGGCGTGTTCTATTCAGAATTGGTGTTTATTCATAATGAAAAAGAACTGCGAATTGACTCGCGCACTTCCGATGCAGTAGCCATTGCTATCCGTTTGGAAGTTCCTGTTTATACTACAGAAGAAATTATGCGCGAAGTAAGCGTTGTCTTGGAAGACGACGATTTAGCAGATAATGAAGACGATACCGCAAAAAACAAAATATCTTATGATATTATGAATATCGAAGATTTACAAAAGAAAATGAATGACGCTATCATTAACGAAGATTACGAAAAAGCATCTCATATAAGGGATCTAATTAACAAAAGGACGCGATAAAAGATATATATGTTTTCCTGAGCGTCCATAGCAAACTATGGCGAGCAAGAGTTGTAATATTATTTTTCCGGGCTTTTATCACCAAACAAACTGTTTAATCAGATTTTATTATTTATTGCGTACAAATTGCAAATTAAAGAGAATACCACGCGAATACGCTCGGCAGAACGTGGACATTCCGCCGTCTTAAAACCAAAGCTCCTGCTTTGTCCACCAAATAACATCCATATCTTAATAAAATATTTTATAAATCTTTTATTTTTTTTCGTTATCTATTACCATTCCGATATAAAAGAAAGATTAAAATCACAATCTATTGTTTTAATAATATTTGAAACTGACTGAGGAACAGTAAGTCCACCCAAATCATACGAAGATATAATGCTGGTAATTATACTTACATCTTTCAATTTAATGTCATATTCTTGCAATAACTCTTTAACAATAAATGGATTAATAACAGATTCCATCCAAATTGTTTGTTGAATCCTTAAACAGGATTTTGTTCATTTCTTAGTATATTTTCACAGGATTCCCCTCTGTGTGCAGGCGAATTTGTCATTAAAATTCACTTGCTGAAACTCCTGCAAATGTATAATATATTTATGACAAACAACAAATCTTTCTACAAAAAAAAATGATTCGTAGAGATTTTTGAAAACGGGATGATTTAAAAACTGTTTAGTTTTGAATAGCGTCATGCGAGCGTTGTACTTTATTTGTGTCAAACAACAACCATTTTGTTTATATTTGAATATAAGTGTTTCCCGTCTATTATGGCGGAAATAGAATAAAAATAAACGCCGGCAACCGTCTGTTTCCTGTTCCATATTATTTCAGATATTCCATTTTGAGGCGAAACCGTGTAATTTTGGCTGTCAACAGTTCTTCCCCATAAATCATATACCTGTAAATTCAGCTCGGTTACATTTTCAGGCGTAACACAACGAATAGCTGTTTTTTGTCTGAATGGATTTGGATAATTCCCGGATACATAAATATTTTTTTCTGTATTTTGAAGCATTTTAATGGCGGTTGTTTCCTTGCCGAATACGGCAAATTCAAGGATACGGGTTGTGTTTCCATTCTGTTCTCCCTTGTTTATCTGCAAGCGAATACGGCTTGCTGTGAAGGGTTCGACAGTGCGGTAAACCTTGTTTATATTATTATTTTCCACAATATCCACATCAATCCACTGGCGGTTTTCGTATTTTTGAAGACGGAAAGCCGACGTGATATAATCGCCGCTTTCTATTCCTGCATTCATAACAAACCAGCGGCATATTTCAACTGCCGGATCGAATGTGAGTTCCATCCACGGAGAGCTGTTGTTGGTAACGCACCATTTCGTGTTTAAATCGCCATCAATTGCTTTTTCGGGTCCTTCGCTGCTGCCATTTTGATTAGATGCACGGACAGACGCCGGAATCAATTTAAAACTGCAATCATTGTCAATAATATCACTGTTTTTCTCTGGAAGTGAAGTGATTGCTGATGCTGGGATTATGTCGTCGTTTGTATTATCCGACAGTGAAACGGCAAACACGTATATATCCCTGTTATTCGGTAAAGTAAGATTGGAGGCGTTCCCGTTCAGGGCAATACAGTATTTATACATATACATAAAATTGTATGAATCATTACTGTTACTGCCGACATTATGCCGATGAGTTGCCGTAAATGCAATATTTTCGCGACGATACTCTGTTTCAAGATTATACTCGTTTTCTATGATGGCAACTTTTCCCGCATAATATGGAACATTGAAGGAATAGGCAGTTCCATCGACAGTAAATTCAGCTTCGGAGCCTTTCTCATTTTTACTTGCCGCCAGGATATACATTTTTTTTGCATTTGCATTGGCGGGAAGCGTTATTGTCTGTCCGTTGCAATAGACCGCATTACGGTTTCCGTTGCTGCGACTTGCAATGGCAAATTCTATCCCGTCGGAAATAACCGTATCGGAAATAAGTTCGGCAGGATAAGCGTATGAGACTCCCATAGATACGTCGTTTTTCTTAGAATCATAACTCATCACATCAATGTTGCATTCCAAGCCAATTTTTATTGAGGATGGATTTTTACCGGCAACAGGAGATGATGGATTTTCCAGCCTTACGGCAAATGTTTTGGGCTGAAATTTGCCAATATTAAAGGATATACTGTTTCCGTTATATGATACTTCTCCTGTTTTTTCCTCAATTCCATTCACTTCGTTTGCGGAAATAATATTTGCGGGGAACGTTATTTTAACATCATTCTGATTTTCACCTGTTAATTCATATATGCGTACTATTATTTCATCCGATTCTTCCGCTTTCTTCAATGCTTTTATTGCTACTCTGTCGGTATTCAAAGATATGAATCCGCAGGATTTGCCCAGTATTCCATCATGTTTTTCAGTCTGAAATGCAAGCAGGGGCTGGTTCAGGCGCGAGGCTTCCCATTGAGTAGCTTCATTCCATGCGCCGGTATGTCTGTAAAACGAGTAAGTAAACCTGTTCAGACCTAAATCCTGATCTTTATGATGGGTATAATTATTTCCTACCGCAGGGGTATGGATAAGACTTAAACGCAGGGTAGAATTGTTTGGCTTGTCCCATCCATATTTGCAATCATTCAGTATGGAAATGCCATAAGAGCCGTCGGTATGCGTCTGGTCTGCCCATTGATGCCCCTGCACTTCATACAGTCTGGAAGTATTGACGCCTCTTTCGATAGCTCCTATTGATAAATCATAAGTAGCCTTAGGATTTGCCGTCCTTAACGGGAAAACGGCTTTGAGCAGCGAGCCACGACTTTGCCAGTTTACTTCATTTACAAAATCAATTCTGTCGCTGATTCCGAATCCGGTTAACCTGATGAACTGTACAAATTCCGAGCCATTTTTGCGTCGGCTGATTTTCAGGCTCACGCGCAAAGGTCCGTTTTCGGCAATCGAAACGTCCACATTTTCGTCAACGTATGCCGCCGGTTCTGTGTTTACATCGTTCCACATAATTTCCCATGCAGGCCACGATTCGGAGCGGTCGTTAAAAATAGCCAGACGCAACGGACCTGCCAGGAGTTCCTTTCCATTTTTTTTGTCATAAATGGAAGCAACGTCGCCCCTGCTGTTTATCCCCACCTGATAAGATTCATTTTCAAGCAAATTCCTGGTAACGGATAAAGAAGATTCAAAATTTACTGTTTCGTTCAGGCGCAGTTCGTAAGCGGCATATCCAAGCGGAAGAACGGTTGCCTGAAAAATAAACGACAATTTCCCTGTGTATGAATCATATCCCAAAATCTGGGCAGGAACGTCATCCCCGTTTTCATCCAGCACGCGAATGTTTGCAGGCTTTGGATTAACTGTTACAGAAGCTTCTACAATATCCTTGCGATTTACAGACAACGGATTATAAATTACCAGAGGGATTCCTTCCACCTGAGTGTTCATCTGTACGGCAACTGCTCCAACAGAATTTAAAAGCGTTTTCGATAAATCCATGTTTACAAGCGCCTCGTCGTTATAGGAAAAATTATAAGCTCCCGGAATCGACGTACCTGTCAGATCATCGTGGAACTGATGCCAAAGCAAACGTATCCATGATTCACGCAGAATATCCGACGGATATTTCAAGCCTCCCAGCCAGTGTGATATTACCGAAGATTTTTCCGTAGCGTCGGCAAGCAGTTCGTTCTTACGGTTCCAGTATTTCATGATTGTCTGCGAAGTATAACAGCCTGTGCCGTGCGTTGTCATGGGCAGTTCATTATCCCAAGTAAAATATTTGTCGTTTCGATACTGATCCATTCTCTGAAATATCTGCGATGGAGTTTCCATTTTCACTGTTACGAGACCATCGGAATCCATACTTCTTTGCAACCAGTAAGGTGTGTTTTCCGTACTCGAATCCGGATTGTCCTGCAACCCTCCTCCCCTATCGCCGCTTGGACCAATATAGCGGAAAACCGCTGGGATTCCATATTTTGCCTCGTTACTGTTAATAAGATTGAGCATATCCTGATCTTTCGACATATCCTTATTATATTTGCCGTGATCATCATAAGGTTCGCCTTTAAATATAGCGTATATTTCCGAGCCGTCCACTCCTTTCCATATTCCAAACGGAGCCAGACTGTTGTAGTCGTAAGCCGAACCCCATGCTAATTTAGCTGTGTGAAATCCTGTAGCGCCGCAATGCTTTCCCAGCGTGGGTAAAGAATACGGGAAGCCGAAACAGTCGGGGAGCATAATGTCGCTTCCTCCTTTTGTTCCAAACTCATTTTTATAAAAAGTTTGTCCATACAAGAAATTCCGGATAATAGATTCAGCCGAAGGAATCATCACATCGCTGGCATTAACTGCGCCACCGCTGATATGCCAGCGTCCGTTCCGGATATATTCCTTTAATCGGGCATATTCTACCGGATAATATTCTTTCATACACATATAATGAATGGCAGATTCAAAATTGAACTGGAAACCGGAATATTTATCAAACAGCGGAAAGTTCTGCATCATGGTATTCAGGATATACTGGTCTATGGTAGTCTTCACATCCCAGTTCCATTGTGTATCCAAATGAGAATCAGATATAAACGATAATGTCTTTTCCTGCGGTAGGGCAAATGCAGCATGTATAAGACAAATCAAAAGCACGATAATTTTTCTGTTCATAAAAATAAAATTATAAATTAATATGGGCAAAATTAATTCTAAAAGAACAGAAATACAAGGCTGAATATATGATATGGTAATTCAGGTTACTAAAAACGACAAAATTGTTCCTTTTTCAGTAAGTAAACGAGTCTTGAATTATGAGTTAACAGAGAGCATTTCCATACTTCTAAAAAAATGCGACATTATATTTTGCATCCATAAAAAAGGAACAAAAACTTCATAAAAAGGGACGTGGATGTACAAATTTCGGAATTTGAGGTTTTCACCATTTTTCAGTTCAAAAATTATAACTAATATTGCAGGGTAATTTTATTCATAATTTTTTTAAATCTATAGACTCTATGAGAGCAACGATGACTCATTATTTTAGACAAGTGGCATTAATTGCCGTAATGTATTTTTTCTCCGTAAACATGTCGGGTCAAATACAAATTAGCAGCGAGGCGGGTTTGAGGGCAATAGCCGATAATCTTGCCGGAGATTATATCCTGACGGATAATATCACACTGACACAGGATTGGATTCCTATAGGTGATGAACAGCATCGCTTTACAGGAACTATTAATGGTAACGGGAAAACCGTTTATGGTTTGAAATCAATTGATACTTCGAGAGATGGCGCAGGGTTCATAGGCGTAGCCGAAGGAGCCACAATTGAGAACCTTAGTATTATTGGACTGCGGGTCTATGGTTCGCAGGATGCAGGAGGAATTGTTGGACGGGCTTACGCGCCTACTTATGTGGAAAAATGCTATACATCTGGAGTTGTGAGCGGTTGGGATCATATTGGAGGGATTATTGGAGGTTCCAGGAAGTCAAATCCTGAAGGTGAGTTTAGCGCCGTTAATAACTGTTTTTCTACTGCTGCGGTTATCAGCACGGATCATCAGGCTGGCGGAATAGTTGGAGCGGCAATTGACCTCAGCGTTGAAAACTCCTACTTTGCAGGCGTTGCCCAGTGCATTAATAACAGAACCGGCGGTATCATCGCTCTGGTCGATGGAGGAACGGCTTCCATACAGAACAGCGCTGTAATGGCATACTTCCTGAAAGGAGGCTCAGACAGGGCAAACAGGATTCTTGGAGGCGTTAATGACAATGCTTTCTGCGATTTATACAATAATCATTCTTGGGAAAACACCGAAGTTTATCACAACAATGTGTTATTCACGGGCGGAGAAAGCAATTCTTACGGTTTTGACGGTCAACATACTGCCGCCGCAACCATGAAATCAGCTTCTTTTTACACGGAAACGCTTGGCTGGAACAATCCCGTATGGAAAATAGAAAACGGAAATTATCCCGTATTTTCATATCATTCATTGCCTCTCGACGGCGATGGAATATATGTTCCGATATTTCCCGAAAGAGCATTGCCCGGAACAACTTTCAACGCGAAAGCTATTTCGGCATTAAACAGAACAGTAAGCTATTCCAGTTCCGATCCTTCCGTTGCAAGCATCGACAATCAGGGTTTGGTTTCTTTTATTAAAAACGGAACAACAACGCTCACTTTTTCCACTCAGGGAGATGCAAGTTACACGGGCGCAACGTTTACAATGGTATTGAAAGTAGAGGGTATTTCCTATCAAATCGTCACCGGAGAAGACCTGAAAAATATCAAATATGATTTATCGGGCGATTTTACTTTGATGAACAATATTACTCTGCAAGAAGAATGGCAACCTCTCGGCGTTTTCAAGGGAAAATTTAATGGAAACGGTCATATCATTTACGGACTTAAATATGAGAATAAAGGTCAAAACGACGTTGGTCTGTTTGCTGTGGCAGAAGGAGCTGTTATCACAAAACTTGGTATTGAAAAAGCCGAATTTACAGGCAATGCCGACGTTGGCGCTATCGTTGGAACTGCCAGAGGCTGTATAATCAGCGAATGTTATGTAGCCGATTCTTATGTTGCGGGGCGCGACCATATCGGATCGATAGTTGGTGCAATGCGCGATTATGAAAAAGTGATAACGCCTGGCGATCCCGATCTTGGAATCGAAGACGTAAAGGAAAAAGTATTTACTGAGGTCAGGAACTGTCATGCCGCCGCGCAAATCTATTCGAGGGAATTTCAGGCTGGAGGTATTGCCGGTATTATCTGCGGAGGCACGCTGGAGAACTGCTATTTTTCAGGCGTGGTACAGGCTATGCTGGGCAGGGCTGCCGGTATCGTTTCCTTAGTTGACAATTCAGATCCCGGAGAAGTTAAAAACAACATCAGCCTCGCTGCCGGAATTTACTGTCCTTACGAAACATATCGTATAGGCGACTGGGGAAGCAGAGGTCCTGAAAGCGGCAACTATGCAACCAAATTCATCAACAACTGGTCGGCTCAAAATTCATATCTGGGAAGCTCGTATGATTTGTCAGCTATAAAAACAAGTCAGGATGCAAACGACAGGGACGGAAAAACGCTTAGCGCTGAAAGCCAGGCTCGTATGCAGAGTTTTTATACTTCCACGCTGGGCTGGGATTTCACAAATACGTGGAAATATATTGCAGGCACGGACGGTAAAATGTATCCCGTATTGAAATGGCAAAATGAACCACTTTTCTCAACATTATATGGCGTGCCTGAAAATCCGCATTTAATCTATCCCGACCCAAATGGAGAACTGGAAATCAATTTGAGCAAAATAATTCCTACATACGGACAGGAACTAAAATTTGAGATTACCGAAGGCGCTAATTTTGTGGAAAAGGAAGGCAATAAATATTTCGTAACCGAAAGACCTCTTTCGGCAGGCGGATGGACTAAATTTACGATTTCTCTGATGGATAACAGTTTGAACAATATATTTGCAATGCAAATTCCCAAGCTTGAAGTAGAAATTATTCTTACAAGCCAGGTTTTTGAACTTAAAACCGTTGCCGATATACTTGCTATTAATAACAGGCTGTTTGCAAAATACCGCCTTATGAACGACATTAATATGGCGGGTGTTAAATTTTCAGGTATCGGTTCAGCAAATTCGCCTTTTACCGGAGAACTTGACGGTAACGGATATTCCATTATAAGCGCTAAGGTAACTGTCAGCGATGAAAATAAAAAAGGATTCTTCAATGCTACGCAAGGCGCTAAAATTCAGAAATTTGGACTGTCGGATTTCTCTTTTGCAGGCTCATATTCAACAGGAGGAGGCGACTGCGCCGATCTTGGCGGATTAGTCGGTTCTTGCAAAAACACAACTATCGACCAATGCTACGTAACTGGCAAAGTAACCGGACGCGACCATGTGGGCGGACTTATTGGCGGCGACTGCGACAATGTAACGGTAAGCAATACTTATGTGGACGTAATTATAGAAGCAGGTCAGCAGGCAGGAGGATTCTTCGGCGTTACTGCCGGTGATAATATTACTGTCAGAAACAGCTATTTTACAGGCAGCATATCTGCCGTAAGTCGCGGATGGGTTGGCGGAATTATCGGCTTGATCGACCGCTCCGGAAATATCAGCATATCCGGGTGCGCATCAATCGGGGATTTGTCGTGCGTAGAAAAAACAGGAGCTTTTATAGGAGGTAACGGAGTGGACGGCAACACCGGCACAATATCCACTTTCTATAACAATATCTACAACTACGATTCAAATTTTAAAGGCGAAGAAGTATGGTTTATCGAATCGACAGTACCTGGAACAATAGATTACGCAAACGGGAAATCGCCCAGCCAGTTGAAACAGAAGGCTACGTATACTGCCGTCGGCTGGGATTTCGACAATATATGGACAATAACCGAAGGTCAGTCTTATCCCCAATTGAAGACGACGCCTTTCAAGCAGGCTACAAATATTCCTTTTGTGGCAACAGGTAAAAGCAATTATACCGTATATACCGAAAATGATAAAGTTCATATTTCGGGGATACAACAGTCGGCTGTCGTGGCTGTCTATAATGTAAACGGTCAGTTGCAGTATCAGTCTGCAGTAAGCAACAATGCCTCATTGCCTCTGAACAGTAAAGGCTTCTACATTGTACGCATTACTGAAAACGACAAAACTGTTTCCGTAAAAGTAATCAATAAATGATTTTTAAGATAAAACAGTAAGATATATTTCTTATAAAACAGGCTCGTTGCGGCAGTGAAAGCTGCCACAACAGCATGTTTTACAACTTAACATTTGAGTTTTTAATAAAATTTTAGAAATTAAAGAAATGGGAAAATCAAATACCACAAGAATCGTGATACTGCTGTTCTTCGCAGTATTTACAGGTTCGGTTTTTGCACAAAACATTCAGGTGACAGGTCGCGTGACCGATGTTGACGGAGAATTTATGATTGGCGTATCCATCCTTGAAAAAGGAACTTCCAACGGTACGGTAACAGACGTAAATGGAATTTACAACATAACGGTTACAACAAAAAATCCCGTGCTTGTGGCAACATATATTGGCTACGAGCCACAGGAAATGAAAGTGAGCAGATCGGTTGTTGACTTCGTCCTGAAAGAAAGCGTGAGTATGCTTGACGAAGTTCAGGTTGTGGGTTATGGACGACAGCGCAAGGTTTCCGTGCTTGGCGCCCAGTCCAATCTTAAAATGGAACAGGTGAAAGCTCCTGTGGCTAATCTTGGAACTGTGCTTGCCGGTCGCGTGTCGGGACTTGTTGCCGTTCAGCGCACGGGATTGCCGGGACACGACGATGCGGATATATGGATTCGCGGCATCTCGACTTTAACAAACGTCAATCAGGGACCTCTTATTCTGGTTGATGGAATTGAACGCGATTTCAACCAGCTGGATCCGGAGGATATCGAATCTGTATCGGTATTGAAAGATGCTTCATCTACAGCTGTTTATGGCGTGAGGGGTGGTAATGGCGTTATCATTATCACTACAAAACCAGGCGTGGTGAGTACTCCAAGATTTACATTCGACGCATATCAGGGCGTTACGCAACTAACGCAAATCCCCGAATTAGTTAACGCATATCAGTATATGGACGCGGTTAACGAAGCGTATCGAAATACCTACGGGAGACCGTATTATTCGGAACAGTATATTACGAACACCAAAATGGCAAATGGAGTTATCCCTAATACGGGCGGCAAAACGGTTAACAAATATCTTTATCCCGACGTGAACTGGATGGATGAACTATATAACAAATATGGATGGAACAGGAGGGGAAATGTCAATATACGCGGGGGCGCTCCAAATGCGTCATATTATGTGTCGCTGTCTTATTATGACGAGAAAGGATTGACAAAAACAGATCCCAATCAGCCATATAACACGGAGATAACATATAACCGGTACAATTTCCTTACCAATATAAACCTGAAAGCTACGCCTAAAACAGAAGTGGATGTTGGCGTGAGCGGTTGGTTCTCCAGCGGAAATTATCCTGAAAGAGATTTGGAAAGCGATATTTTTGCTAAAGCCATGATGGTTAACCCTGTAATATATCCAAAAGAATTTCCTGATGGACGAAATCCCGGATTCAGTCAGTTCCAGAGGGAATTTGATAACCCCTACGGTGAACTGACTAAAAGGGGATATAAAAATGAATACAGGACGCAGGTTAACACAAATCTTAAACTTACCCAGAAACTGGATTTCTGGAACTGGAGCAAGGGATTACAGGCTCATGCTTTGATTGCTTTTGACATACGCGACAACCAGACATTACATTACAGACAGGAAATGAGTACATGGATTGCCAACGGCACTAAAACCGACGACGTCTGGAATGACGACGCTTATGATGAAGACGGAAGCATGAAATTGCGCGAAGCATTTATTTCCGGCGATCCTTCAATAAAGTTTGAAGGCAACAGGGATTCCTACCGCACGTTCTATTACGAAGGAGCATTGAACTACAACAGGGTATTCGGCAAAATTCACAATGTATCTGGACTTGTCCTGCTGAACGGAAGGGATTATCGCGATCCTAACGGCAATCAGATAAAGTCGCTTCCTTTCAAGCAGTTGAGCATTTGCGCTCGCGGCGCTTATTCATATAACGATCGCTATTTCTTTGAAGCTAACGCCGGTTATACAGGATCGGAAAACTATGACAAGGATAACCGTTTCGGTTTTTTCCCTGCAATAGCTTTTGGCTGGGTGCCTTCCAATGAATTATTCTGGGAATCCATCAACCGTATAGTTCCATATTTGAAAATCCGCTATTCCAATGGTATAGTAGGTAACGACAGCATGGGAGACGACCGTTTTGGCTATTATACGGAGATTTCAGGAGGCGGGGAATATGATTTCCACATTAATAGCGGCGGCCCCGGCGGCGGACTTTCAATCACTAAATATGGCTACAAGGCGCAGTGGTCAACCATACAAAAGCAGGATCTTGGAATTGAAGTTAATTTTCTTAACAATGATCTGGCTTTCGTGTTCGACATTTTTAAGGAACATCGCGACCATATTTATATACACAGAGAAAACTTACCTCTGTATGAAGGTTTTGCAGCTGTTCCGACAGGTAATTTCGGCATTGTTGAAAATAAGGGGTTTGAGGCTTCTTTTGATTACAATTGCAGGCTCGGTAAAAATTGGAATGTGGCTTTTCGCGGCAACTTCACCATGAATGAAGATGAAGTGGTTGAAGATGGCAAACCTGTTAAAACCTATTCATGGCAAAACACTGTGGGACAAAACGTTTTAGTCAGGATGGGATATGTTGCCGAAGGACTGTATGCCGATTGGGATGAAATAACCGAAAGGAATATTTGTCAGTTTGGGGAAACCTATCCGGGCGAATTGGTCAGACCCGGCGATATTAAATACAGTGATTTAAACAATGACGGGAAGATTGACGAATATGACATGAAAGCCATCGGGCGCGGCGACGTTCCCAAATATTATTATGGATTTGGAGGTGATTTCCGCTATAAAAACTTGGGACTTGGCATTTTATTTCAGGGTACGGCAGGAGCCGACCGTTTGCTTGACGGCTCCGGTATCAGACCCTTTACCAATTCATCGGGAGGCGGTTCGCTGTATTCCAATATTGAAAACCGCTGGGATCCGGAAAATCCAACAAACGACGACGTGTTTTATCCCCGTTTGGCTTGGTCGAGCGCTGATAAATCCAATGTAAATAATTTTGTACCAAGCACATGGTGGCAAAAAGACATGAGTTTCCTACGCCTTAAACAGTTCACGCTGTCGTATTATTTTCCTCAGTCATGGTGCAAAAAGAGTTTTATTACGGGTGGACGTTTCTACGTTATGGGATCGAATGTGTATACATGGAGCAAATTCAACCTCTGGGATCCGGAATTGAATACCAACAGTGGAATAAGATATCCAAACGTAACGGCTTATACGTTTGGCGTTAATTTTAGTTTCTGATAAAAATATGAATTATATTAGTTTATTTACGTATGAAAAAAATAGTAAAAAATATATTATTGGCAGGACTGGCTGTGTTTGTTTCCTGCAGCGATTATTTTGAATCAATTCCTGCCGACAGCATGGATTTGGATATGGTTTTTTCCAACAGGGGACTGGCTGCCAAATGGCTGTCGAATGTGTATTCTTATTTGCCTGATGAAACAAGCCAGAACTACACTGGTGGCGACAACGAAACGCGAGGTATATGGACGCCTGCTTCTATTGAAGGCAAACTGCCTTGGGATCACTGTAATTCCAATCTCCTTACAGGAGGAACGTTCTATTCTTCCACAGGTTACGTAACAAATATGTGGAAAGCATATTACAGGGGCATTCAGAAAGCCAATATCTATATTGCCAATATAGACAGGTGTACCGATATGAATTTAACCGACAGAAGCCGGAGTAAGGCGGAAGCAAAAGCTTTGCGTTCCATTTTCTATTTTAATCTGTTCAAAATTTATGGACCTTTTATCATTGTTGGAGATGAAGTATATGATTCGCAGCTACCCGGCGGAAGCGTAAAATTATTGCGCAGTTCGGTGGACGAATGTGTAGAGTATATGGTACAGGAATTTGACAATTTACTGGAATCTGGAGATTTAGTATCCCAGTTTTCAGATAAAACAGGAGACGGGTATCTTGAGTTTGATGAAGAATTTGCAGGTAATATCACGCGGGAAACGGTAGAGGCTGTCCGTTCTCAGGTATTGCTGTATGCAGCCAGCTATCTGTTTAACGGTCATCCCTACTACAAAGACATGAAAGATGAAAATGGAAAATCTTTGTTCCCGCAAAGCAGGGATCAGCAAAAATGGGAAAAAGCGCGGAAAGCAGCCAAAGATTTCATCGACAACAATCCGAATTTCCAGCTGGTAATGAGGTTTTTAAATTCTTATGGCGTTGATCCTCTGGCATCCTGCTGTCCCTATCTTTCAGTTTATGAATCAGCTCTCGGACGAAGAACCAATGAGGAAATGATCTTTTTCCGTACGCGCGGCGACTGGAATATCTATTATACGATGACCCCGCGACATGCCGGTATTCAGGATGCCCAAACTGGTGGAGGAGCTTTGTGCGCGCCGCTTCAAATGGTCGATCTGTATTTCACGGACAAGGGTCTCCGAATAGAAGACGATCCTGATTATTTTAATTATACCAACGAGGAAGAGGACAAGTTTACAACGCGCTCAATGACCAGTTCCGAACAGTGCAAAGACCGGTTATCGGGTTATGTATATTTTACGCCTGGAACAGGCAGACGTATTATGAAGCAGTTCTATAACAGGGAAGCACGTTTCTACGCCGCTTTCACTTTCCAGAATCTTCAGTGGATATTCGACACATCGAAAGCCTATTATACCGACTTTGCCCTTAATGGCAATTCCGGTCGCGCAAAAAATGGTCATGATTATCCCAAATCGGGTATGCTGGCGCGTAAAAAAATGAGAACAGGCGACGTTCCTTATTATATTTATATCCGCTTGTCGGAAATATATTTGAACTATGCCGAAGCATCAAATGAATGTGGCGATATTGCCGAAGCCATAAAGTATATTAACATTATCAGGGCGCGTGCCGGAGTAGCTGAATATAAAGGTCTTGGCGCAGATGCAACTCCGCTGGATCGCAGGGGACAGGAACGCATCGAAATCCCTCTCACCTATGAATCGGTTACTAATGTCCTGCGCAGGGAAAGACTTCTGGAACTTGCTTACGAAAATCAGCATTATTTCGATGTTCGCCGCTGGGGAGTTGCCGGAATGGAACAGGGCGACGGCTGGGTTTATCCAAGTTGGCATCTGGGAGGCGAAGGTGGCGATATGCTCGGCTTCGATGTGGAAGTGGATATGGAATCGCCGGATATTAATCCGATGCTTTTTTACAGGAAAGTGGTTTGGGAAAAAAGAATTTTCTCTCAGAGGATGCTGCTGTTCCCTGTCCCGCAAACAGAAATCAATATCGACCCTTCCATCGTGCAGAACACGGGATGGGGATCGGTAAATTAAGATAATAATATGATGAAAAAGATTTTATTCATATTTACATTTGTTCTGTCCGGATATGTATGTATTGCCGATAATATTACCGCAATTAAAACTTACCGGATTTCCATGCCTGTTTCGGGTGATAAATCCCTGACAGTCAAAAATTCTTCACTGAACAGGGACGCCGACGTGGTTATCCGGACAGAGACAAATGTGAATGTGCAGAAATGGACGCTTGTCAGGGATGATGACAGTGATACTTACCAGCTGTTGAATGTCTATACAGGAAAAATACTGTACAGGAAAGGCGCAGCAGCCGATGGAGCAGATATATGCCAGTATGACTTGAATGACCTGACTGCCGGAAAATGGGAAATTATACCCGTAGAAAATCAGGCGGGACTTTTTTACATCGCCCAGATGAATCAGGCGGGAACGCAGAAACTCTGTTTAGAATCGCTTGCTGACACTGATAATTCGCTGTTGAAACTTTACGTTAAAAAAGAGGGCGCGGAAGCTGTTCGCCAAATGTGGAAATTGGAGGAGGCAAATCCCGATCTTAATTACTTTACGCCTGCCGTGCGCGATGAAATGATGCGTAAATGGGCAGGCTACTACTACCATAAGGCAGCAACAGGATATGTTCTGGGCGGAGGAGGCTGGTGGGGCGACGCAGAAATGTTTGAAGTTGTTCTCGACGCATTCGAGACCACAGGAAACTCCGAATATGAAGAAATGTTCAGGCAACTGTATGTCAATTTCATTGCCAGAAATCGCGACGACTGGGCGTATAATGACTATAATGATGATATTGCATGGATGGTTCTGGCTTCTGTCCGCGCTTATCTCATGTTTGGCGATCAAAATTTCCTGACTAATGCAAAAAACAATTTCGACAGGATGTACAGCCGGGCATTGCTGCCGTCGGGAATGTTGCGCTGGAAAGAAAGAGATGCGGGAAGCGCCAATGGAACCAACTCGTGTATCAACGGACCGGCAGAAGTTGCCGCATGCTACTTAGCTGTTGCTACAGGCGATGAAGCCTATTATGTCAAGGCTAAAAACCTGTATGCCCTGCAACGAAAATATCTCTATGTGCCTTCTACCGGACAGGTTTACGACAGTTTTCTCTGGAATGGAAATACCCCCTCAAATTATAATTACTGGGCTTCAACCTACAATCAGGGAACTTTTTTGGGAGCGGCTATAATGCTTTATAATCATTTTGGCGATAAACAGTATAAAGACGACGCGCAGATGATAATGAAATATACCATTCAGAATTTATGCGAAGAAAATGGCATAATTAAAGTTTGTCAGGTTGCTACCGGCGATTTGGCTGGATTTAAAGGAATTTTAATGCGTTATGTCCGCCGGTTTATTGTGGATTTATGCCATCCCGAATATGCAGAATGGATGCAAAAAAATGCTTTCCATGCCTATAATAACCGTAATTCGCGGGGAATATCCTCATCGGCATGGTTAACAAAAGCTCCGGAAAACTTTATTTTTGAAGACTGTACGGAAAATTGCGATTTTTCAAACGATCCTTTTGGTCCTTCTACCGCCGTTTCTGCAGCTTTTAATGCGCCCATAAACAAAAAACTCATAATCATGGACGCTTTTTCCAAGATTGAAGCCGAACATTTTGATTATCTCAAAGGAGTTCATGTTAAAGCAGGCTCTAACGACGACAGCGCTGTGCTGGAAAATATCAAGCATGGATTTTATACCGGTTATAACAATGTTGATTTTGGCGATAATATGGCAAAAAGCATTGAAGTAAGGGTTTCCAGAGCGCGGTCGATCAGGGCTAAAATCGAAATCCATTTAGACAGTCCGGAAGGAACATTGGCGGCTACAATATCCGTCCCATCCGAAGGCGATGAATGGCAAACTATTTCATGCGATCTGGAGCAGTTTATCGAAGGCAAAAGGAATATCTATCTGGTTTACAAAGCTGTAAGTAGCGCAAGCGACATAATGAACGTCGATTATTTCCGCTTCAAAACAGACAGTTATACATATCCTGACATTACGGACAATGGCGGTATAATAAGTTCTTCCCATGCTGGCGAAGGATTACCGGAATTGATTGATAACAGGTTGAGTACCAAATATCACGCACAGTGCGATAGCAGGGATGTTGTTATTCTTACATACCGGTCGCCAGTTCCTGTAACTCTCAGGGGATATGCTTTGGGAGTTGCCGACGACGCTCCTGAAAAAGACCCGAAAGCATGGAAATTACAGGCGTCTGTAAACGGCGCTGACTGGGTTGATATGGACATACGCTCAAATCAGGAATTTGATTCGCGCTGTTCAAAAAAACAGTTTGATGTTTCGGCAGGCGACGCTTATGAATGGTTTCGCTTGTGCATGACTGAAAGAAACGGAAGTTCCGACGGCGTTCAACTGTCGGAATGGCAACTTTACGGTGGCGCTCTGTTTGAAAATGATATTACAGCCGATGGCGGAATGCTTACTGCTCAATATACCGGAAATGAGCCTGACGAGACGTTTACGAAACTTACAGACAAGGAAACGTCGTCTGCATACAGGATTGACCAAACAGACATTTCCATTGAATATAAGGCGAATGCCATTTACCGCATAGAGAGTTACAGCATAACTTCTGCGGAAAATTTTCCCGAAAGCGATCCGAAAGAATGGGAACTCTATGGATCGGCTGACGGAAAAGAATGGACGCAAATTGATGCAAGGGTCAATCAGCAGTTTCCATACCGAAATGTGACTCAATTTTATCATTGCTCGCTAAATGAAGGATTCAGGTATTTCCGGTTGCACATAACGGCTACTAACGGCTCTTTAACAACGCAAATAGCTGAATGGCAACTTCTTGGAAAATATTATTATGATCGTTTTCATAATGATATTACCGCAAACGGAGGCAAACTGACTTCGTCGCAGGATATGGAAGCCAATTCCGGCAAACTGAAAGCGCTGAACGATAATAACGGTAACACGGTTTATACTTTGAACGCTTCTGAATTGCCTGTATGGATACAGTATGAATCAACCACGCCCGTTCAGCTGCGCGCATATTCCTTAACTGTTGCCGACGACGAAAATAAAAATCCACGCAACTGGACATTACAGGGATCTAACGATGGAACTCAGTGGGAAACAGTTAATTCGCGTTCCAATATTGTTTTCAACCTGAAAGGAGAACGGAAAGATTATCCCGTTTCATCAAGTAGCAGGTATTCCTATTTTCGCCTGAATATTACACGCCTTTCGGGAGATGATGCAAAGGAAGTAAAAATAACAGAATGGGAATTACACGGTTCAGGACTTTCTTCGCAGGCAATTACAAATAACGGCGGTACTGTCGAAGCCGAATACGCCGGCAATAACAGTTCCGAAGGTATTAACAGGCTGATTGATAATTCTATCGACAAAAAATACTGTACAAATTTTACTTCTTCGGCATGGATAGTTTATCAGTCGCCAGCGCCGGTAAAACCGTCGGCTTACAGCATTACTTCCGCTAATGACAATCCCGTGCGCGATCCGGTATCCTGGACTTTGGAAGCTTCCAACGACAGGAACAACTGGACTTTAATTGACGCTCAGGAGAATCAAGCATTTCCATACCGGTTTGAAACTCAGTATTATTCATGCAACAAAGAAAGAGAAGAATTTTCGCATTTCCGGTTGAATATTACGGCAAACAACGGAGCCGATATGATCCAGATGGCTGAATGGCAACTGCTTGCTATTGAAGGAATTGGAATCCCCGATAATATTGGCGTTCCAGCTGTCGCTATTTCTAAAGCCGCCGTTTATCCTGCTCTTGTGAATGATTTTTTCTATGTCGATATGCCGGAAAAGGGGGAAATACAGATATTCAACATATCAGGACAGTTAATCAATGTCGTAAGCCTTGAAAAAGGCATTTCAACAATCCAGGTAAACAATTACTCCAAAGGCATGTATGTCGTAAGAATAAAATTTGAAAACAAATTTGAAAACATAAAAATCATTAAACAGTAAAAAAAACAGCCATGAAGATTTATAAAATTATTTGTTTTGTCATTTTGACAATATTATCCGTATCTTTAAATGCTTTTTCCCAAAACGAATGGGATAACGTGAATATAACGCATCTTAACAGGGAAGAAGCCCGTACAATTGCTATTCCATATCAGAACGAATCACAGTTACAGAATACAAATATGGAAGATTCCCCGTACTATATGTCCTTGAACGGGATATGGAAATTTAAATGGGCGCCCGATCCTTCACAAAAACCGGAAAATTTTTATGAAATTTCTTACAACGTCGGCAACTGGGATGAAATTGAAGTTCCTTCCGTCTGGCAGATGTATGGAGTACGTAATAACAAAAACTGGGACAAACCACTGTATGTGAATACGAGTTATCCGTTTACCTACAATTCGTCTACTTACAGCGTGATGGAAAATCGCCCTTCCGACTGGACTTACAATAACAGCATGAAAAATCCGGTGGGAAGTTATCGCAGGGAGTTCACGCTTCCTGCAAACTGGGACGGACGCGACGTGTTCATTCGTTTTAACGGTGCAGGTCATGGATATTATCTCTGGATAAACGGTTTACAGGTGGGCTATTCGGAAGATTCCTATCTTCCTTCCGAATTTAATATAACAGATTATGTCAGGCAGGGAACAAATGTTGTAGCGGTTCAAGCTTATCGTTTCACAAGCGGCTCTTTCCTTGAATGTCAGGATTATTGGCGTTTCAGCGGCATACATCGTGACATTTTTCTATGGTCTGCGCCTAAAACACAGATTCGCGACTATTTTTTCCGGACTGATTTGGTTTCCAATTTTACTAATGCGGATGTTTCGATAGATATCGAACTGACAGGAACAACCCTGTATAACGGAAAAATTATTGCCAGGATAATGGAACAGGGAAACATTATTGCAGAAAAAGAACTTGATTCTCCTCAAATCGGCAGGGATAACAGGCTTGCTTTCAGAGTCGACAATCCTAAAAAATGGACAGCCGAAACGCCAAATCTGTACGATCTGGCTCTTATACTGAAAGATGGAAATGATATTTTAGACATAAGAGGCGGAAAAGTAGGCTTCAGAATGATAAGCGTATCTTCCGGAGGTTCTTTGCTGATAAACGGTAAACGGGTTATATTTCATGGAGTTAATCGCCACGATCACAGCGAAATAAACGGGAGAACCATTTCCAAAGAAGAAATGGAAATGGACGTAAAAACGATGAAACGCCTGAATATAAACGCGGTAAGAACGTCGCACTATCCAAATAATCCTTATTTCTACGATCTATGCGACCGCTACGGGCTGTATGTACTGGCTGAAGCCAATGTGGAATGTCATGGAAACATGAGCTTGTCGAGCGTGGAGGCGTTCAGACCGGCAATGGTGGAACGTTCCGAAAATATGGTTAAAAGATATAAAAATCATCCGTCTATTTTTATGTGGTCGTTTGGTAACGAATCGGGAAACGGAAATAATTTCCAGTATGTTGCACAGGCAGTTAAAGCGCTGGATAAAACACGATTAACTCATTACGAAGGGAATAGTCAGTGGTGCGACGTAAGCAGTACCATGTATGCCAATTACGATCGTATAAAGCAGATAGGCGAAGAAAGGCAAAATCAATCGAATCCGCGTCCGCATATCCAGTGCGAAAACAGCCATGCAATGGGTAACGCAATGGGCAACGTCCGCGAAATGTTTGAGTTATATGAAAAATATCCGGCTTTGACTGGCGAATTTATATGGGACTGGAAAGATCAAAGCCTGAAAATGGAAGTACCCGGTAAACCCGGACAATATTACTGGGCTTATGGAGGTGATTTTGGCGACAAGCCCAACGACGGGAATTTTTGTACAAACGGCGTTATTTTTGCCGATTACACGCTGTCTGCAAAATGTTACAATACAAAAAAAATATACCAGCCTCTTGATTTTTCGATGGACGCAGATAAAAAAACTTTCCGTTTGAAAAGTAAATTAACATTTAAAACTATTGATGATCTGGATATTAATTATTCAATCCTGGAAGACGGTAAAATCATTTCAAGCGGTAAATTAGATTTGAATATTCCGGCAGGACAAACAGTCAGGACAACCATCAATGCTTTGCCTGAAAACGCAAAGCCTGAAGCAGAGTATTTTATACGTTTCAGCGCCTGCCAAAAGGAAAACACCCTGTGGGCTGACGCCGGTTATGAAGCGGCAAGCGAACAGATAAAATTGAAAGATGCAGTAAAACCTGTTTATCAGATACCTCAGAATGGAAATATGACTGTTCAGTATAATCAGGACGATATAACGGTTGTTGGCTCTAATTTCACAGCCGTATTTTCCGGATCGAAAGGAACTCTTAGCAGTTATATCCTGGATGGACAGCAGCTTATATGCGAACCGATGGAACTAAACGTTTTCAGGGCTGGCACAGATAATGATAAAGCGCAGACGGCTGCATGGGACAATATGGGTTTGAGGAATCTGACGGTAAAGGCAGGAACATGGGAAGTGAAAAAATCTGATGCGAATAATGCCGTAGATCTCAGTATTGTTAACGTCTATACGGCAAAATCTCCTTATGTTTTCACTACTCAAATGACATTCAAGGTGATAAGCGACGGGACAATTTTTGTCAGCTCCGTAATTGATCCTGCCGTGAAAAACGTTATCTTGCCTAAAACAGGATACCGGCTGGAAATGACCAAAGACTTTGAAAACCTTACATGGTTTGGACGCGGTTTGTGGGAATCATATCCCGACCGTAAAGAAGCCTGTTTTGAGGGAGTTTATAGCAGTCGCGTAACCGATCAGTGGGAAAAATACGTGCTTCCACAGGAAAACGGCAACAAGGAAGACGTTAGATGGATGGCGCTTACAAATAATAATGGAACGGGAATTTTATTTGTCGCACCGGATAATATGTCTGCATCGGCAACGCATTTCAGGGCTGAAGATCTTTATACATCCATGTATAACAGGAAAAAACATCCCTACCAGGTAAATTTCCGCGAAAATACCGTTGTTTGTCTTGATGCGCGGATGAGAGCGCTCGGTAATGCCAGCTGCGGACCCGACGTAATGGATAAATACGAACTCAAATCCGAATCTGCAATATTCAATTTCTTCATTATGCCGATAGTTTCCAGCGCTAACAGCGAACAGCTTTCGGAGAAGGCAAGGGTAGCAAGTCCCGTATGCGCGCCTGTGAAAATAGAACAGGACAACAACGGTAAAATACGCCTTTCAACAACTACGTCCGAAGCGGATATATATTATCATGTCAACAGTGAAGAATATTTGCTTTATAATCAGCCGTTTTCATTGCCTGATGGCGGAATCGTGGAGGCATACTGCAAATCAGACGGGTATTTTAACAGCATGATAACTAAGGCAGAATTTAACATGTTTATTGATAAAACAAAATGGAAAGTTGTAAGCTATTCCAGTCAGGGAAGCGGGGAAGAAGCATACAGGGCTATTGATAATAACGAAAATACTATCTGGCATACAAGATGGGGCGACAACGAGCCTCGTCATCCCCATGAAATAGTTATTGACATGATTAAGCCGTATAAAGTAACGGAATTTATTTATCAGGGAAGGAAAGACGGCGAAAACGGACGGATAAAAGATTATGAGGTTTATTTCAGTAATGATTTGTCAGCATGGGGAAGTCCGGCGGCAAGAGGTCAGTTTGTCAATACGCCTAATCCTCAAAAAGTTGCAATTGCTTCCAAACCCGAAGTTCGCTATTTCAGGCTGGTGGCAAAATCGGAAGTAAACGGAAATGCTTGGGCTTCCGCCGCCGAACTGGGAATTGTATCGCCAGCTGTGATTCCTGAAGGAAACAGTATTCCCGAAGCGGAATATCTTTCAGGAATAAAAATATTTCCTGCGCTTTCAAACGGAACTGTAACTGTTATAACTCCGGAAGATTCAATAATTAAAGTATTGAATTTATCGGGTCAGACGCTGGACGCCTATCATTCCGAAGGAAATCTGACAATCAATATGAATTATCCCAATGGAATATACCTGATTTCCATAAGCGCTGGCGACGTTAATAAAACTTGCAAAATTGTAATTCAAAAATAATAATTCTATAATTACTTAATTTTTTTTAAAACATGAAAAAAGCGACGAATTTTTTTAGAAAGATTGCATTATTGGCAATTTTGTGTGGACTTTACGGAATGGCATTAGCCGATCCGATTGAAATCCGGACTGTTGCAGACCTTAAAGCTGTGGCGTCCAATGAAACAGGCGATTTCATTCTTATGAATGACGTCGACTTGCAGGGAGTAACGTGGACGGAGGATAATTCAACTAATCACTTTCGCGGAACTTTCAACGGTAATGGAAAAGTAATCAAAAATTTTACTTTTACTGGCAACGGCAATCAAATCGGTTTTTTCAAGCATATCGGCGACGGCGGCTTGGTTAAAAATCTGGGATTTGACAATGCCTTTGTAGATGGGAAAGGCGCAGGCGACGGCTTAGCCGTAATTGCAGGGAAAATGATTGGCGGAACTATTGAAAACTGTTATTTAATAAACAGTTACCTAACAGGTACAAGTGAAAAAATTGGCGGCATTGTCGGTAACGCAAGCGGCGAAAATGGAGCGATAGTTACCGTTAAAAACTGCCATATAATAAACACTTCAATTACCTCCGGCGGGAGCAGAACAGGCGGAATTGCAGGCACGGCAAACAACGGCGCTATTATTGAAGAATGTTTTGCGGAATACAGTTCTATCTATGGCGGCGACGCACACATAGGAGGAATTGTTGGAAATCTGGACAACAGTCATGTAAGTAAATGCTTTTCATCAAATACTACGGTGAGCGGTCGCGATAATACCGGAGGAATCGTAGGTATGTTGTGGGGAACAGCGCCTACTGTTGACAAATGCTATTCTTCGGCTTATGTTCACAGCCGCGACTGGCAGGCGGGCGGAATTGTTGGACAGACCGGCGGCGGAAGCAATGACAGTGCAGGCTCTATATCAAACTGTTATTTTTCGGGAGTCGTGAGAAAGGATGGAGGCAACAGAGCCGGAGGTATCATGGCTTTGTCGGGAACAGACAATATTTCCATTCAGAATTGCATCAATGTGGCAGCCCTGATGATCAGCGATGAAAAATACAGGATTGCAAGCATCAACGGACGCTCCTGTTCCTTTACCAATAATTACGCCCTGTCAACTATCCCCGTGACAAATGGGAATGACACTGAAAACGGAATTGATGTTACTCCGGCGAATGCTAAAACTCAGAGTTTTTACGAAAATACTCTGGGATGGAATTTCACTTCCGACTGGAAAATGTTGAGCGATGGATACCCTGTATTTACATGGCAAACGTCGCCCGTAAACGGCAGCCTCTATAATGTGAAAGATTTGTATGCGCTGCAAAACGGTCAAACGCTTGATTTGAATGAGATAAAGTCAACTAACGGGCTTACACTTTCTTTTTCAAGCAACAACCCCAAATTAAGCATCACAAATGGCGTTGCTTCTTTAAGCGGAATTACCTCGCGGGAAACGGCAACAATAACAATCACATCCGGCAGTGCAGATTATGTTTTCAAAGAAATAAAAGTTGATTTATTCTCGGCAGATCCGATTGAAATTTCAAGCGTTGCCGATTTGAATATTATCACGGCTTATCCGACTTTGGATTTCAAACTTGTTGCCGACATTGATTTGGCGGGAGTAAGCTTTTCAGGACTGTGTTCCGAAAGCAATCCCTTTAAAGGCGTATTCGACGGAAACGGTCATGTTATTAAAAACTGGTCGTTCAATAACGGTTCCACGAGCGTTGTCGGTTTTTTCAGGGCTGCACAAAATGCCACAATCAAGAATTTGGGACTTGAAAATATCAACCTTTACGGCAATAACGACATTGCAGGTATAGTTTCTATCCTGAACGGCGGCAGCATTGAACAGTGTTATGTGTCAAATGCAATTATCAGCGCAAGCGACAGGGCGGCAGGTATTTTAGCAAAGTTAGGCGGAAGCGCAACAGTTAAGAATTGTTATGTCGGCGCTAATATCACAGGTCGCGATCAGCAAAAAGGCGGTATTGTTGCAGCTTCAATTAACGGCGGGGGAACAATTGATAAATGCTATTTTGCAGGAACAATAGGCGGCGGAAGATTTTCAGGCTCTATGCTCGGACTGTTAGACAGCGATCATGATGTTTATATTCAAAACTGTTTGAACCTTGCGTCTTCAATAGATGGTAACGAAACGATATACCGTATTGGCGCTTATGCAGGAAGAATCAATTACGCTCATTTTTCAAACAATTATTCGCTTTCTACATCATTGCTCAAAGGAAATACGGTTAACGGAACAACATCAGACGCTAATGGCGCTAATTTGCCTAATGACGCTGATGCAAAAGATTTATCGTTCTATACCGGAACTTTAGGCTGGAGTTCGGACGTATGGAAAATACTGAGCGATGGCTATCCCGTACTTAAATGGCAGACAACGCCGGTGAACATAGCAGCTAACGTTCAGGAACTGTATGTTTTACAGGAAGGCGAAACGCTTAATCTTGGCAATATAAAAACATATAACGACTTGAATCTGACGTTTAGCTGCCCGAATGGAAAAGTTCAGGTGGATGGGAAAAATATAACTGTCAGCGGACTTGCCGGTATTGAACATACCACGATAAGCATCAGCGCTGGAAACGGAACCGATTTTGCAATCCTTCCCGCCAGCTTAAATTTAAATCTTTATCCTGCTGGCGTAATCACGCTTACCACTCCCGAAGAACTTCTTTATGTCACTGCTAAACCCGAAGCTTCATTTGAACTCGGAAACGACATTGATTTGACGGGAATAAGTTTCTCCGGAATGTGTTCTGCAAACAAACCTTTTAAAGGCACATTCGACGGCAAGGGACATACTGTTAAAGGTATGAACTATAACTATCCAAATGAATCGTATATTGGTCTGTTCAAAAAAATTGACGGAGCTACTGTTAAAAACGTAGGCGTTGAAAATGCTTATTTAGTTGGCAATGAAGAAGTCGGCGCTATTGCAGGCTCAGCCGTAAACGGCAGTTTGGTCACTCAGTGTTATGTAAAAGACAGTTATATCGAAGGACGCGATCGCGCAGCGTCAATAGTTGCACGCTTAGAAAGCGGCGCCCGGATTGAAAACTGCTATGCAGTAGCAGACGTTAAGGCTCGCGAGCATCAGGCTGGCGGGATTGCAGGCGCTACGGCAAGCGGCGGCGGACATGTAAGCAAATGCTATTTTGCAGGAACTGTAACCGGCAGATACAACAGGGCTTGCGGCATTATAGGACTGATCGACAATGACGCTGATGTAACGGTTAGCAATTGCTTGAATCTGGCTTCAGAATTACGAAGAACCGATGGTAGCGACAATGTCTATCGCATTGGAGACCGCAACAATAAGAATGGAGCTTCTTTCTCAAATAATTATTCCATCAGCACAACATTAGTGAGCGGCAACACTGTAAACGAAACAGACGATACAAGCAATAACGGCGCCAACCTGCCCGACGACGATGACGCAAAGTCTGAAGTATTCTATACTGAAACATTAGGCTGGGATTTTGACAATATATGGGCGCTTGACGGAGATTATCCAATCTTTAAATGGCAGGTTATCGTTCAGCTTCCCGATCTTGAAATTGCAGATGGCGAAACGGTTAACGCCGACGAAGCGGGAATTTTTGCAAATATCATTTTCAATTCATCGGAATCATCCACAGGACAGCTTGTTATTCCTTCCGGAACGATGAATGTTAACGGAACGGTTAAGTTGAAAAAGATATTTACGGTTGAAACATGGTATCCGATGGGATTCCCGTTTGCAATAGAAAATATTTATGGCGATTTTCAGGAAAATCCCGAACTGTATATCTACAATCCTGACGGCTCGGAATGGGGCGATTTCTGGGTGAAAAGCTACAACGGGAATACGTTTGAATATTCCGTTGAAATACTTCCGAATACGGGATATATTTTACAGTTCCCGACAGATTTTGAAGGCGTGGAAGTTACGTTCACCTCCGAAACAAATCAGGTATTGAAAAACCTGACAGAAAGCGATTTGAGCTTCGCTAATGCTACCTACACACTGCTTGCCAATCCGTCGGTTGCCAATCTTGCGCTGAGCGCAGGCAACGCTTTAGGCTATCACTATTACATATACAACAGGGCGCAAAACAAATTCCTGCTGCTCGCTTCAGGAACAGCGACAATCAAACCGTTTGAGTCGTTTATTGCAGTGAAGGGTATCGAACAGTCAGCCCTTAAAGTAAGTGTGAATGTAGAGGATGCTTTCGGAATTGACGAATCAGTTGCAGATGATTCAAACGATCCGGTGATAAAAACACAGTATTACACTCTGGACGGGATAGAAATAGCGAAGCCTCAAAATACGGGCATATATATTGAGAAAGCAACGCGCGCTTCCCATAAAATTGAAACGTCAAAAATTATTTACCGTAAAGGGAAATAATCATGAGAAATTACAAATCAGCTTTGCTTGCAGCGCTTGTACTTATTACAGGCGCTCTGCAGGCGGCGGATAAAACCGCTCAACTCAGTTCGCCCGACGGAAAAATTTCAGTCGAACTGCGTTTATACGAAAGCGACGGAAAAGTAAGGTATTCTGTTCAATACAATGCAGCAACAGTGGTTAGCGCTTCTTACTTGGGTATTCGTTCTTCCGCTGTTGATTTCATCGGCGATTTGGATTTTGTTTCGGAAAATACGCAGGAGATAGACGAAAATTATTTTTTGCCTTCTGGAAAAACAAAAAATTATCGCAATCATTATCGCGAATTAACGCTTGTATTATCAAAAAACAATAAAACATTACAAATTATTTTTCGCGCTTACAACGATGGCGTTGCCTATCGTTATGTTTTGCCAGGAAGCGGAGCAACAACCGTTTCGCAGGAAATATCAGAAATTAATATCGCTGCTTTCGACAAATGCTGGGGAATGGAATATGCTGCGCCTTATGAAAAGCATTTTCCTGCTCGCGACTGGACGGCTACAAGCAGCGTGCCAAACAACGAATTTTGCGCGCCTGTCCTGGTAAAAACGGGCGAGAATTATTGTTTGCTTACTGAAGCTGCAAATTTTGGCGACTACTGCACTTCAAAAATTAAAAGCGGAACGGCTGCTGAAACCGGACGGTTTTATTTTGCAAAAGTAGGAAACATAGTTGCAAACCTGCCTTTACAAACGCCATGGCGCACGCTAATCATAGGTTCTTTGCCGACAATTGTGGAATCGACTTTGATAGAAAATCTGAACCCGCCTGCAACGCAAACCGATCTGTCATGGATAGAGCCAGGAGTTGCTGCGTGGGACTGGGCAGAAAACGACGGAGGTCATACGGCTAATGTTTTCAATACGCCAAAGATTTTTATTGATCTTGCCTGCAAAATGGGATGGAAATATTTCGTATTAGACGAAGGCTGGGAATCAGCAGATTATCCCTTGTCGTTGGTAACGCGATACGCCAAATCCCGCAATGTGAAACCGATTATATGGACGCATCACGGACGGTTTCAAAACGATTCCCTGCAAATACGTTCCATTCTGCAAGGTTGGAAAGATTTGGGATTTGCCGGTATGAAAATTGATTTTTGGGAAGACGACGCTCAAACGATGATGCAAAAATACGACAAGGTCTTGACTATTGCCGGTGAATTGCATCTGCTGGTTGACTTGCACGGATGTACGAAACCGTCGGGAACTCGCCGATTCTATCCTCATTTGCTAACTTCGGAAGCTGTATTTGGCGGCGAACAGTACTTTACCAATTCCCTTACAGCTTCGCACAACGTTACTTTGGCTTTGACACGCAACGCGATTGGTTCAATGGACTATACGCCGATGGAAATTGTGCGTAATCGCGACGGCGTTATCAGGCATCTGACTACATGGAGTCATCAGCTGGCATTGACGGTATTGTATGAAAGCGGTTTGCAGTGTATTTTTGAGCATCCCGACAATATCCTATACCATAGCGCTATACGCAGTTTCCTGAAAGATTTGCCTGCTGCATGGGACGAAATACGCTGTCTGGAAGCAAGCGTGGACAATAGCATTACTGTTGCACGCCGTTCCGGTGAAAACTGGTATGTGGCTACGATTTCACAGAATCCCCAAACAGTAAATATTCCTCTTGATTTTCTGAGCGAAGGAACTTATATTGCGCAGATTTTTAAAGACGGAAATTGCCGTTCCGAAATTATGGTTGAAACGCAAACGGTTACAAAAAATTCCATATTGCAAATTCTGCTTTCGGAGCAAGGTGGGGCTACTGTCCGAATTTCCAAAGCGCCGCTTGATGTGCCGCCAACATTTGTTTACGAAGCTGAAAATGGCGTATTTTCCGGCGACATTCAGATAGATAACGATGATGCGGGATTAGCTTCGGGACATAAGTTTGCAGGATTTATTGGCAACGGGGCAACCATAACGGTCAATGTTGATGTTCCTGAAGCGGGTAAATACGATTTGACGGTTTTCTTCATCAGCAGCGAAAACCGTGATATGTATGTGCGAGCGAATAATGGCGAAAAAATCCGATATTCTTTTCCTGGTAACGGATTTTCCTGGCACAGCGATGCGCTGGCGGTAAAAACCGTACAAGTGCTCTTACAGACAGGAGCAAACAGCATAGAATTTGGCAACGACAGCGGATGGTGTCCCAATGTTGACCGCATAACGCTTTCATTGTCGCAGACTTATACCGAGCCGCAAACCGGTGGCGACGACGAGCATTCCGATAAAATCAAAATTGCCTGCATAGGAAACAGCATTACCGAAGGAGTTGGTACTCCATCGCGCGCTTTTTCCTATCCTGCTGCGTTACAGGAATTATTGGGAAGCGAGAAGTATGAAGTCCGCAATTTCGGCGTCAGCGGATTCTGCATGTTGCGTCACGCCAATAATCCCTACTGGAATACAAGCGAATATCAGTATGCCATGTTGTGGAATCCCGATATTGTGGTTATCAAACTTGGCACCAACGATACTAACGACTACAACTGGAATCCTAATAAACAGGAGTTTAAGGGTGATTATACAGATATGGTCAATTCGTTTAAAAATTTGGGCAGTCATCCTAAAATATATGTCTGCCATCCCGTTCCGATTTATCCGGTGAACAGCAACAAAGCAAATGTGCTTGTCAATGAAGTTATTCCATTGATTGATGAAATTGCCGCCGAAACAGAATCCGAAGTGATAGACCTGTTTACGCCTTTTCAGAACAGGCAGGATCTTTTTGCTGACGATTTGCATCCCAATATTGCGGGCGCACGTTATCTGGCTTTTCAGGTGGGCAAATCCATTCAACCGGAACAGACAATAGACGAAACAATGATCTATGCCTGCGCCTTGCCTCACGATTTGACTGATGCTAAAGAAGGATACAGTTCTTCTGTGAATGGATTGGATATTGCCGCTTTGTTCGATAACAACGTCTCAACCACGCTTACCGTTCCATATCAAAGCAATATTAATTTTTCGGTCGATCTACCGGCATTAGCTAAACTGACCGGCTATTCTATCACTGTTTCCGATGAAGGAACAGGCGAGAAACGCAAACTTTCATGGATTTTGGAAGGTAAACCGGAATCTTCCTGGTATCAGATAGATGAACAGAACAATGTGGAATTTCTACCCAACGAAACAAAATTGTTCGGCAGTTTGCCTTCGTACAGTTCTATTCGTCAATGTAAAACTTTTAGACTGACTGTTAAAAACAACGACGGCAATCCTAATGTCGCCCTGCGCGAATGGCAACTGTTCGGTAGCCGTACACAAGCAGAAATGGGCGCTTCCGTAATGAACAACGGAGGTGTAATCTCCGACCAGTATGGTGTGGCGGGTGGCAATGAAGGCGTTGAAAAATTGAACGACAGAAACGCAATGACCAAATATTGCGCAGTCAATAAGGGAACAACTTTCTGGATACAATATATTTCGTCGACGCCTGTAATTGTCGATCGCTACAAACTTATTTCCGGTAACGATTTTCCTGAACGCGACCCGCGTGTATGGGAATTACAGGCTTCCAATGACGGAGAAAACTGGGTAACGCTTGATCGGCAAGAAATGCAAAATTTTGCTTCCCGATACAGCGAACTGGAATATAAATTCGACAACAGCGCCGCTTTTACCTTTTTCCGTCTGCAAGTAAACAAATTATTGAAAGAAACGGGAACTACTTTCCAGCTTGCCGAATGGCAATTGTTTGAAAAAGGCGGTAATGTAGCCTTATCTCCTGTTCCGGTCAATGATTACAGAATATATACGTATGCGCATCAGTTATATATCCAGTCGCAGGTTCGTGAAACGGTGAGGTATGAAATTTACGACGTTTCCGGTCGTCGAATTGGCGCAGGAGCTTTATACCCTGAATCAACCGTAGGGACAAATTGCCGAAAGGGAGTTTATTTAGTCTCTTTAACGGCGTCTTCCGGTAAATCAACTTTTAAAACAATAGTTTTATAGGAAAAATGTTAATTATTTTAATTAATTTTAAAAAACAATAGTTTATGAAAAAGACGTGTTATTTATTTTTACTGTCCATCTGTTTATTGCTTACAAATCAATTATTTGCAAATCCGGTGGACTTAAAAGAACGTACCAATCAGTGGTTGAAGCCTTCCAATTCAAGTTACAGTCAGGGCGGAGGAAGAACCGGCGGTGAAGAGCCACGAACCGACGATCCCGACGTGACAGCTCCAGTTGGCGACGCTATTATTTTCATGATGGCGCTTGTCGGTATTTACGGCGGAATTAAAGCTTTCAGGAAACGATGTTTATGCTTCACACACTAATTTTGTAAAACGTCATTGCGAGCGTAGCAAAGCAATCCAGAAAATAGCTTTTTACTGGCTTACTTTGGGCTTCGCTTTTGCGCAACGAGGCGTCATCATGTTACCAGTGTATAAATTATCATCCGTAGAGACGCGATGCATCGCGTCTCTACAACTTTACAAAATAATTATGAATATAAAATTTATTTTTACTTTAATTGGAGTAAGTATTGCTGTCCATGTTTCCGCTCAGTTTCCCATTGTTCTGGAAGCTGAAAACGCCAAACTTTTCGGCGATTTGAAAATATCAAGTGTTGTGGGATTCTCAGGAGGAAAATATGCGCATGATTTTCATATCAGTTCAGATTCTTATTTTCTGTATGATAATGTGCAGATCAACGAAGCAGGAACTTATGAAATTAGAGCATACACAACAGGGTCGACACGTCCTTTTTCAGTTAAGGTCAACCGTTATGAACGCTCTTTGCTGTGGTCGAAAGATTCTCCAGACTGGAACAGTCCGCCAACAAATATCACTTCTGCATACATTTATTTAGATGCAGGAACAAATGTGATAAAAATTGCCGCTGAAATGGAAAATGGTCCAAATATCGACAAGTTTGAAATTCATCGTACATCAGCGGTAATAAATATGCCGGAAACCGTTAAATCAGCTTTCCCATACAGTTTTATCAACGATGCAATCATTACAGCCCAACACGATAATGTTACTTTGCGCTATATAACCGATAACGATGAAAGCACTTTCTATGAAATAGACGGAGTTACATCGACCACTGTTACAGTTGATTGTAAAGAAAATAAACTAATAACATCAATGCTGCTTTCGGCAGGAAGAGGTGTTGCCGTCAACAACTGGACAGTGGAATATTCGACCAATGGAACAACATGGAAAAGATTAAACTACGCTTCCTACAAACTTACAGGCATGGGCGATCTTACCCTGTTCACATATACCCGCACACCGGAAAATGCAAGCGTTTATGCTGCACGCTATTATCGACTGACGGCTACCGGAACGTCAGGCATAAGAATAGCCGAATGGCAACTGTTCGGTATTCCGTTTGTAGATAACAATTTGAATTTCCCTGCCGACATAACGGCGGAAACAAATTCCGCAAGTCGATCTTCTGCATATCCGCAAGGAAACACAGGCGAAGAATTTAATAAACTCTTTGACAGGAAAATGAATACAAAATACTGTTCAGGAGGACAAAGCTGTTACGTGCAATATATTTTAGACAGGGCATACAGGTTTTCTTCATACACCGTAACTTCTGCAAACGATGCTTCGGAGCGCGACCCTAAATTGTGGAGTTTCAGCGGATACAATCCGGAAGAGGGCTGGATTGAACTTGATGAACAGCGAAATTTCTCTTTTCCGGGACGTTATACCGAAATGAAGTTCAATATCAATTCCGAAAAGGAATTTACAGCCTTCATATTTGAAGTTGCGAGCGTAAAAGCCGGAAGTATGCTTCAATTCTCCAATTTACAGGTATTTGGCGAATCGACCGGCAATCCTGCCTGCGAACCGAAAATTCCCGTAAACACTTCTGGCGAACCGAAAGCAAGAGCCTCAGAACTTGTTCAATTAATGACAAAGAGCGAAAAAATATCATACATCGGTGGTATAGACTGGATGTTCACCAGAGATATTCCCCGTTTGGGTATCCGCCGTGTGAAAATGTCGGATGGACCACAAGGCGTTGGAACTTGGGGCGAATCGACAGCCTATCCTTGCGCAATAATGTTAGCTTCGACCTGGAACGAAGATTTGGCATGGTCGTATGGCGAAGCATTAGCTCTGGATTGCAGAGCGCGGGGTGTAAATATCTTGCTTGGTCCAGCAGTCAATATTCACCGTGCGCCAATGTGCGGACGAAATTTTGAATATATGGGAGAAGATCCTTATCTTGCTTCCCGCACGGCAACAGGCTATATAAAAGGTTTACAGGAAAATGGCGTAATTGCAACCGTTAAGCATTTTGCCGCTAATTTTCAAGAATACGATCGCAATTTTGTCAGCTCGGATGTGGATGAACGGACATTGAATGAAATCTATTTTCCAGCCTTTAAAGCTGCCGTACAGAAAGCCGGAGCTGGATGCGTAATGAGTAGCTACAATCTGTTGAACGGTGTGTGGACTACCCACAATCAGTGGTTATTGAAGACTGTGCTGCGCGATCAGTGGGGATTTGAAGGTATATTAATGTCAGACTGGGGATCTACCCACGCTTGCATGCCAGCCGCCAATGCAGGACTGGATCTCGAAATGGCTGGAGGAGAAAGGATGAGTCCCGACAGTCTGCGCTATTTTATTAATAAAAACGAACTGGAAATTAACGTGATAGACGAAAAAGTTCAGCATATTCTGCAAACCATAATTAAATTCGGTTGCATGAACAGCGATACGCAACAGGATAACTCTATTCCAAAAGATAATCCTTATTGCGCTCAAACAGCATTGAACGTCGCCCGCGAAGGAATCGTACTGTTGAAAAATCAGGATAACATCCTTCCTTTGAAAACAAATACAATACGAAAAATAGCCGTAGTCGGAGAAAATGCAACTTCCTACATGACAGGAGGAGGTAGCGGACGGGTAAACCCATTTCATTATGTCGGTTTCTATGATGGTATTGCCGCTTGGGGAACGAAAAAGGGCATTGAAGTAAAACTTGTTGATGAAAACGATCTTTCTTCAATGAACGAAGCCGATGTGGTTATAGCCTGTTTCGGACATAATGCCGACACGGAAGCTGAAGGCGGCGACCGTTCATTTGCATTGCCTTCAAAACAGTTGTCGCTGATAAATAAAGTACTGAAAACAGCCAAACCTGTCGTTGGCGTTGTTACTGCTGGAGGAAATGTGGAAATGCAGTCATGGGAACCTCAATTGAAAGGCTTGCTGTGGGCTTGGTATCCCGGACAGGAAGGCGGTAAAGCTTTGGCTGAAATCCTGTTTGGAGACGTAAATCCTTCGGGAAAACTTCCTGTAACTTTTGAAAAAAGGTGGAGTGATAACCCGACTTATAATTCATATTATGATACGAATAAGCACGTAAATTTTACAGAAGGCATATTTATGGGGTATCGAGGATACGACAAACTGAACAGAACCGTACAGTATCCTTTCGGTTACGGTCTTTCCTATACTACTTTCAATCTGTCTGGAATAACTGTAAATGAAACTACTGAAAATAATTCAATGCTGAAAGTAACATGCTTGTTGAAAAATACGGGAAACATGGCAGGCGCTCAAGTCATACAGCTCTACGTCGGCAAACAGGAACGCAGTCCGGTTGAACGTCCATTGAAAGAATTGAAAGCATACAGGAAAGTATATCTTGAGCAGGGAGAATCCTGCGAGGTAGTCATATATCTGTCGAAAGACGCTTTTTCATATTTCGACGTCAGCAAGACTTCTTTTGTTGTTGACGAGGGACTTTATGAAATCAGTCTTGGATTTTCGTCGCAAGATTTGATTCTTAAAAAGGAAATTACAGTAAAAAACAGTACGGGAATTGAGTCAGGCGCTGTCAATGGCATAACACTGATTCCTTCGGCTGTAAAAGCTGGAGAGTTAATCACAATAAATTTGGGGCAGGCTTCCGCAGTAAATATATATGATGCAGCAGGAAGATTGAAATCTGTTTGCAGAAATACTAAAACTATTTCTACAAACGGATTTGCGCCAGGCATATATTTTGCGCATATAAATTTAGACAGCATGAAAATGCACAGTAAATTTATAGTGACTGAATAATCTTTTTACGCGGTTTAATTCCGTGCGTCGTCATTGCGAGCGTTAGCGAAGCAATCCAGAAATCAGTTTTTAGTTTTCAGTTTTCAGTTTTTAGTTTTCAGTTTTTAGTTTTTAGTTTTTTACTGGATTGCTTCAGGCTTCGCCTTCGCAATGACGTTGCACAAAACCATGCCGTGCAGAGTTAACTCCATAAAATGCCTTTTACTGTCACTTATCTTATTACGCGATCATAAATTTTTCGCACTTTTAATCCCGCTTTTTCCCAAGTGATTCTGTCCACTTCCTCTTTTCCTTCTATTTT
>JAIRPX010000235.1 GCA_031256775.1 Dysgonamonadaceae bacterium | reverse complement strand
AATAGTGCGAGTGAACATGTAAATGAACAAAAGATTTATACTCAGAATCAATATTTTCCAACATACAGTTATGCTTTTTATGCTTTTTGGAGATGTAAAATTACAAAAAATAGAATATTCATAATGTAAATATTGGGAAAAAGTTATCAACAAACAATGAAAATGAAATTATAATTCCTTATGTATCAGGAATTAACCACGAGAAGCGATTTTAATTAGGAATTAGGAATTATAAATTGCATGAAGGCGCAAATCGTCATTGCGAGCGTAGCGAAGCAATCCAGTTGTCAGTTGTCAGTTATCAGTTGTCAGTTAATCAGTTGACAGTTATCAGTTATTAGTTGTCAGTTGTCAGTTTTTTGCTTCTGGATTGCTTAGCTACGCTCGCAATGACGACGCATGTTTTCGTGCCTTCGCGCAATTCATAATTCCTAATTTATAATTTATAATTTCTCATACGGAGTTTAACGGGAATAACGCAGTTTTTGACACAAAAAATCATAAAATGTAACATTATGAGCCAAAACTTAATTTAAAGACAAAATTTATAAAATTAGATACGTATAGACAAATCATTTGTCATAAAAATAAAATTTCCATTAGCGAGAGACAAAAATAGTCAAAAAATTAACCTAAATTTTATTTTGAATTTAAATAATCTTTCATAACTTTGCAGCCGTTTATAATAATTCTATACTATTTCATAAAATTAAAAATTTAGAGTATGAAACATCTTTCTACATTATTGATTATGACTGTGTTGTCCGCTGCTAACCTGTTAGGGCAACCAATCGTACTGAAGTCTGCCAATGCAAATATGGCAACTATTACTTTAAAAGTTATTGGAGACCCGCAAGGCAATGGAACGGGATTCCAGATGTTATTAGATTCGCAGCATCGTGCATACGAATACGAGGGTAACAATGCTGTTTATAACTGGTGTCAAATGGCAGATTATAATATTCCTGCCAACGCAAACTTGAATGCTAACGTGTCTATGGATGAGTTCAGGGACTCCTATTTCTTTAGCCGTCCTGTGGTTAAGGATGGGCAGGAAAGCATTACAATTCCTGAAGGCATGTATGATTTTGCTATATGGAATCCTGATCCTGGATGGAAGATAGTTTTTTTATGTAGATGGCCAAACACTGATACCAGAGTATATGTAAACGACTATACTTTTAAGGCAGGGTATGAATATGTGTTTTTAATTGAAACGGAATATTATCTTATTCCGCCCTATAATATTTCGCTAATGAATACGGTTTTGCCCGTCACTAAGAATCTTACAGCTAATGAACCTGTTGCTGTACGTTTAGTAAATAACGGATCAGTTGACATTAGCGGATTGAAATTATCCTATTCAATAAATGGTGGAGCGCAGGTGAAGGAAACCTGCACGACAACTATACATCCTAACGATACGATAATCTATACGTTTAATCAAAAAGCAAATTTTTCGACAAAAGGCCGCGTATATAGTGTTGAAGTGAAAGCCGATCTTCCTGAAGATTTGCTGCAGAATGACAATAAAGTATTAGGTTATGCCAAGCATTTACCCCTTGTATTACCTTTCACAGCCAATTTTGATGAACAGAAGGAATTGGATATTTACTGGAGAATTGTCAACAAAAATAATGACGATAAAAGATGGGTATATAACGATTTTGAAGAAGACGCAGATGGAGGCGTAGGATATATGACCGTAAGAGCGCCTGAAAGCGGAAATGCCAATGATTATTTAGTTACAAGCGAAGCAATAGAATTTCCTTCGGCAGGCAATTATAACATTTCGTTCCATGCACTGCCTTATGCTACGGAATCTTTCCAGATTTTATACGGCGATTCTCCCGACATCGAATCAATGACTGTACTGGCTGATTATCCTTCATTTGACATATCAGGCAAATGGCAGTTATTTGTTAGAGATTTTGATGTTACAACATCCGGCTCCTTATATTTTGCCATCCGTTATTATTCCGATTATAAAAATGGTACTGCTTTGAACTTTGATAAGCTGACAATTAAACAAGGATCATATAATGGCGCGAGCGACATTTTCTGCCGGAAAGTAATATTACCGCCATCTTCATGCGATGTCACGGAAATACCGGTTACGGTTCGCCTGACAAACATAGGAACAGCTAAAATTAATCAGTATTCGATTGTTTATCAGGTTAACAACAATATGCCCGGAACATATAAAATTATAAATGAACCTATTGAACCAATGGAAACCAAAGAAGTCCAGTTTGACGATCTTATAGATGTATCGGCAATCGGCAGTTATTCAATTCGTGTTATATGTTCGGTTCCGGGTGAGCAGAATACCACTAATAATGAGCTGACAGTTTCGTATTCTCACACAGAAGCAGTTACATCGCTTCCGTTTACAAGCGACTTGAAAACAACAGAAGGCGCTAAATATTGGGGTACAACAAAAGATGGCGCATGGGTGGCAAGTACAAGTACCGGCTATGCTGCAAAAGAAGAAAACCAGCCCCTTGTATCCAACTGTATCCATTTGGAAGAAGGAATTTATAAATTTTCTTTTGACTGCTTTGGTGGATGGAAAATTGGAATGGTAACATTCAATTTGGATTATTTTTATGTCGCTTTCGGAAAAAGCAACTCCGATATGCAAACATGGGTGAAACTTGAAGATTACACTGTTGCTGTACCCGATGGACAAAAGCAAACTTTCGAAATAAAACTGAATATTATTGAGGAAGACGATTACTCCATTGCTTTTGTTTCCACAGGACTGTATAAATTGCGCATTTACAATACATCGTTAATCAAGACTGGCGATATACCGGCACACGATATTAGCATTATTGATGTGGAAATGCCAATAGGTATCGCACTTAAAACGCCTTTTTATCATGTTGATGGAGAAAAACAATTCAAAGTAACGGTTAAAAATGCCGGAAAAGATGCCGGAAAAGGCGTTATCGACCTGAAAATTGAAGAAAATACAGTTGGAACAGTTAATTTCGACATACCGGCGGCAAATCAAAAGACAGACGTTCTTCTTAATGCTACTATACCGGAATTTCAGGAAGAAGGCATACTTGACTTGCATTTTGAAGCTTCCATACAAGGCAACGCAGATGAATATCCTGAAGACAACATACTCTTAGTTTCAAAGATTATATCCGATTCTACTTATGTAAGAGATACAGGAGAACTTCAAGGTGGACTTTTTCTTCCTGAAGCAGGAGTTTTCGGACATGTTTATGAATTGTCGAAACAAGATTTTGTGACCAGCGTTACAATTGCTTTTGTAGGAACCGGTGAAAGTGACGCGGAAAAATTTGGTTTTATAATATATCCGGTAACGAATATAGAGCAAATGACGATAGGCGAAGCCATTTTTGAAATGCAAGCAAAACGTGCAAAATTGGGGCAAGGTGAATCAGGCATATTCGTATTTGATATTCCAAATGTTGAATTGAATAAAGGTCTTTATTATTTTGGAGTACAACAATTAGACGGAAAATCAGTAGGTATGGGATTCAGCAAAAATAACGAAGAATCAAAAAATGGAGGCTGGTATTTAATTCTGGATGGTAAAAATCAATCAACTTTGTATGGTTCAAAAATACTTTGGACTGAGAATCCGCATGGAGGCAATGTTTACATCCGTCCCAATTTTGGAAAATACGGACAACTATCGGGCATCGGTTATATTCCAAATGAGACAGCACAGGTATCACTTTATCCAAATCCGGCAAGCGACAAGTTAACTGTTAATGCTTCCGGCGCTGAGATAGAAAAAATTACCATTACTAATCTATCAGGACAAACGGTTTATCAAAACAATATTGGTAATGCAATAGAATACACATTGAATGTTGATAATTTGATTTCAGGTATATACTTTGTTACATTACAAACCGCTACAGGCATAACCACATCTAAGTTAATAATTAAATAAAATTAGTGTTTTCATGATTGAATGGCGACCCTTTCGAGGGTCGCTTTCTTTTTCCGTAAGCTAAAAGCATACGGTTAATAAAGTGTCGTCCCGCAGGGACTTCTTGCTGTTGAAAAATTTCCGTATTCTTAAAATATTTTTTCTGTTTGTTTGTCTATATAAATAAAGAATAATTTTAACAGTTTACAAAATGGAGGCTTACGCTATAATTATCATACTTCTTGCTGTTGCCGTCGGATTATCGCCTGTTGCGACAAAAATAAAACTGCCCTATCCTGTATTGCTATTGCTGGCAGGAATCGGCGTTGGTTTCATTCACAGTTTCCAGCCTGTTTCCATAAATCCTGAAGTCGTTTTTCTGATTTTCCTTCCGCCGATGCTTTACGATGCCGCCTGCAATATTTCGGCAAAAGAATTTAAACGCAATTTGCGGGTCATTTCCCAACTGGCTTTTTTTCTGGTGTTTGTTACCGTCGGCGCAATTGCTGTTACAGTGCATTACTGTCTTGGAATTTCGTGGGCGCTGTCGTTTGTGCTGGGAGCCATTCTTTCTCCGCCCGACGCCATTGCTGCTACCAATGTTACCAAAGGTTTGGGATTGACGCATCGCACCGAAACGATTTTAGAAGGCGAAAGTCTGATCAACGATGCTTCGGCGCTTGTATCGTTCCGTTTTGCTGTCGCCGCAGTTGCAGGCAGCGTTTTTGTTCCGTTGAATGCCTTTTTATCTTTTCTTGCGATGCTTGTCGGCGGATTTCTGGCTGGTTGGATACTTTCGCACCTTTTTCTTTTCATTGCGCGAAAAAAATTCGACAGGAAAGTTATAGTCAGTCTTAATTTGATGCTGCCTTTTGTTGCATATTTGATTGCTGAAGAAATACACGTTTCAGGTGTGATTGCCGTTGTAACAGCCGGACTGATTATGACAAGACATAAAGATCGGCTGTCCGAAGCGACTGTTATGCAGTCGAAATCCATTTTTGAAATGGTTATTTTCGTACTCAGCGGATTAGTATTTATCCTGATCGGACTACAGTTTCCTCAGGTATTGAAAAATATTTCGCCCGACCGTTTTTTGCCGCTAATTGGTTGTTCGTTCCTGATTTTTGCCGTAGCTTTACTCGTCAGAATGTTCACAGTTTTTTGGCATAAATATAATACAAAAAAACAGTATAATGTCCTGACAGAAAAGATAAAAGATATTAACGACACCAAATGGCAACGAACAAATCGCCATTTTCACAACCTGAAAACGTTTGACTATCGCATTGAATATTTCAAATCGCTGCTGCTTACATGGAAAGAAGCGCTGATTATAGGCTGGTCGGGAATGAGAGGCATTGTATCGCTTGCCGCCGCGCTGTCATTACCGTTAGCTATGACCGATGGAACAGATTTTCCAGAAAGGGATACAATTCTTTTCCTTACAGTGTCGGTTGTTATTATAATGCTCCTTGTGCAGGGGCTGGGGTTGCCGATGTTGGTTAAATGGTTAAAAATAAATAACAGACAACACTAAATTGTTTTTATCGTCATCTGGGTAAATTGCTTGATTTTAGCGGCATTTCCTGTTTTGGCGACATAGTTGCAACCTGATTTTCCTGTTTCTGCAACATAATGTTGTTGAAAAGAATCAGAACTTTTTCTTCATCGGGGATACGGAACGAACCGTAAATTTCTTTTACCGTTGTGTTTTCAGGAACAGAGAAAACTTTGGAATACAAACCATTAGACTTGACAGTATCTCTCTCTACAAATACGGTATCGGCAGTTTGGAAACAGATAGACAGGTACGGAAAAACAGAATCGCGTATTCCTAATACGTTGAACGACAAGTCATACGACAAAATGCTCTGTATCTGAACAGAATCGGTATGAAAAGAATAATTGTTCTGAAAAAGCCCTGAGGATTGCAGGAAGAAATAAGTTGTTTCAGGAAATAAGTTCCTGATTTCTGCTCTGCGCCGTTCCTCATCCAGTCGGTTTTGTATTTCCTTCAAATTATCAGCCCATAGAGCAAGCCTTTCGCTTACTTTATTGTTTATTTTCAGATACTTTTCCATGTTCTCATTATACCAGACCAAAGAAGTATCGAATGTTTGTTCTTTGATTTTGTGTTTTTCAAAGACAAAATTTAACATTTTTTGTTTTGCTGTCGAATCATTATTAAATATATAATAATTTTCATCTATGACTGTTTCTGCAAGATAAAGGTCATACAAAACGCTTTCCATTTGTTTTTCAGACAATACATAAGACGGGCGTGTAGAACACGCTGAAAAAAAACACACCGCCGCCAGCGGAATAATTGTAAACAGATTAATTTTCAATTTTCTTTTTTTCAAAACTTGCAGAAAACGTCTTTCTGTAAAACAAAATCAAAGTAATTATGCCGATGCTGATGGAGGCGTCGGCAATATTAAAGATATACTGAAAAAATACAAACTCTTCACCTCCGACAAAAGGCATCCACGATGGCCAGTTGAATTTGAAAAGGGGAAAATAGAACATGTCCACCACTTTCCCGTGAAACCATGTCCCATAGCCTCCTTCCGGCGGGAAAATAGCAGCAGGCTGATTAGGTAAATTCGCATAATGTACTGGACTGTCGGAAAATATGACGCCATAAAAAACGCTGTCGATAATATTTCCTGCAGCTCCTGCAAAAATCAAAGAAACACAAAGGATATACATCCATTGGTAGTTTCTTTTAATTAGCATATAAAGATAATAAATTATTGCAAATGAGGCGACAATGCGGAATATCGTAAGAAAAATCTTACCCATAACTTCTATTCCCATCGCCATACCGTTGTTTTCAACAAAGCGAAGTATAAACCAGCTTGTTATTGGTATATCTTCACCTATTGTCATGTGAGTTTTTATCCAGATTTTAAAAATCTGATCGGCAATAAGAATAAACAAAACGGTACAGATTGCCCCAAGTCCTTTCGATAATTTCATTTACTTTTGATTCTGTTTAGCTTCAATACTTAATGTAGCATGTGGCACAGCGCGAAGTCGTTCTTTTGGAATCAGTTTTCCTGTTTCGCGACAAACGCCGTATGTTTTATTCTCAACACGAACTAAAGCGGCTTGCAAACTTTGAATAAACTTCATTTGCCGTTGAGCCAGTCGTCCCGCTTCCTCTTTCGACAAAGTAGCCGCGCCTTCTTCCAATACTTTAAATGTAGGAGAAGTATCGGTTACGTCATTTCCATCTGCATTCATCAAAGATGCTTTCAACAAATCATAATCCTGCTTTGCCGCTTCCAACTTTTCCATTATCAAGATACGAAATTCGTTTAATTCGGCATCAGAGTACCTTGTTTTTTCGCTCATAACTTTCATATCATTTAAATTAACAATATTTTGAGGGGTCAAAAGTAATATTATTATTTGGAATAAACAATTTTAACCAGACTTAATTGGTTAATCTGCAAAAAAACTATTCAAACAACGAAATTATTCACGGAATGAGCGCAAAAGCACGAAGGTGTTTCGTCATTGCGAGCGTTAGCGAAGCAATCCAGGAATAATTAAGAATTATGAATTAGCTGGCGCAGTTTTCGTGCCCTCGCGCTTTCGTTTTCAGTTTTTTACTGGATTGCTTCAGGCTTCGCAATGACGTTGCACAAAATACTGTCCTGTTCATAAACATTTGAATTAAATTATTAGAGATACTTTTTATATAGAACGATGTAAATCAGCTTCAAAAGATAACAAAAAATAATCAATCCAGCATCATTCCGAGATAAAGACTTGAAATTTCTTTTGCCGAATCATCCAGCATTTTTATCATTCCCTGATTCTTATCGGGGAAAATTATTTCATCAGAATTGTAATATTGGGTAATTGCAGTTAAAAATTCGTCGTAAACTGTTTTATTTTGACAAAAAAATTCTTTTATAATAATCGTATTGTCTTTTTTTAGCGTAAAAGCTATTCCTGCGTTATTGGCAAACAAAACGCCTTCATCATCAAAAAAATCCAGAAGAATATTTGAAAACTGCATGGAAGTTTTCAAAACAGCATTTTCTTTCTCAACAAGGAATTTGAAATATGATTTCCACAAACTTGGTTCTTTTTCATGTTCTTTTCCTTTAAAAACAGAAAAATTAGAAATACCGACGTTTTCTTCACTTAAAACCGGATCATTCAGTTGATTACCGATTCGTCTGAAACCATATTTTTCATAAAATCCGAATAGCCATTTTTCCTGCGGAATAAGGAAAGTATAACTGTATCCTTTTTTGCGCATAATATCGAAAGAAGCGTTCAACAGTTTTTCCATATATCCCTTTCTTCGGTAATCGGGATGCGTCATCGCTCCTGAAATATAGCCTGCCTGAAATATTTCTGTTCCAAATTTAAGTGAATAAGGAATCATCTGGAGGAAAGCTACCAGACTGTCATTTTCCATATAAATAATCGCTTCCTCATTTTTATATACCCTTTTAAAATAAAAATCGACAAATTTGTTGCTATCGTGAGGAAAACAAAGTTTCCACATTGCTTTCAAACGGTCTTTATATTGGCTATCGCCTTGTTGAATCATCTTAGTTTTCTGTCTTTCGCATCACGCGACCTTTTTCCAAAAGCATCACAGGATGATACGACATTTTTGCCTTACGAAGCGTATCAATACCCAAATCTTCTTCCCGATTGATATAAAGATAACCGGCGCAATTGTGTTCCGCAAATTGCTGATTAATCATCGCAAAGCCTCCATCAATCTCGTACAGGCATTTTTCGGCATGGATTCCGAAAGTATCCTTACCTAATGGTTGTCCGTAGGAATATGCAAGGATTTCGCCGTTAATTCGGAGAGCGCCACCCGTCAAGCCCAGACGTTCATAATTATCAAATGCCTTTTGCGTGGCAATCTTTTCTTCCCTCAACGAGCGTTCGCTGTTATAGCCCCTGTTTTCGATATTCCAGCGTTCATAGAGATTCAAACAGTCAGGTATAATATCCTTTGTTATAGGCAGATATTCCCAGCTATAAGTTCGCTTGAATTTATTAATATGGTTTCGTTTAGCCTGATATTTCCGCCCTGCCAGAGAGATTAAATCGCCAGCGGAATAAATATATTCATACCAGTTTCTTTCTGTTTCGTAAACAAACAGACCGGGCATAACGTTTTCAATCCGGTTGAACATTGCCTGTGTAATTGCGCAGAGCATGAACGGATTATTTCTTTCCTGAGCATCCTGCTTGATCTGTTCAAGAGCTTTTTTCAAATCTCCGTCGCCCAATGGAAATAAATAGCAGGACGAATCATCGGGCGACTGAAACCGTATATACAGAAAGCCGTCTTCAACAGTAAAGGCAGTATTATATAAATGCTTCCAGCTCAGTATGTTTGAGAAAGAAAAATCGCAGTTTCCAAAAATGCTTTTATCAAAAAAAGGCTGTACCGTTTCTTTATCGTCAATCGTAATCGGTCTGAAATTTAACATATATATTCTTTACAGAATTTTATTTGTTGCCGTATCGGGAAAAACAATTGACGGTTTGAAGTTTTTGGCTTCTTCAAAATCCATCAGGGCATACGACATAACAATAACGACGTCGCCGAGTTGAACTTTTCGGGCAGCCGCTCCATTCAGACAAATTACGCCGGAATTACGAGCGCCTTTAATTACATAAGTTTCAAAGCGTTCGCCATTATTATTATTCACTATATGCACTTTTTCACCTTCGATGATATTTGCGGCGTCCATCAAATTTTCATCAATGGTTATACTGCCGATATAGTTCAGGTTAGCTTCCGTAACTGTTACGCGATGCAACTTGGACTTAATAACTTGAATCAACATGTTTTTTGCTATTACATTTTTATTTTAGCCACTCGTCAAACCATCTGAAAAATTCGCGCTGGAAGAGTATTCCGTTCTGTGGTTGCGTTATCCAGTGATTTTCGTCGGGATATATCAACATTCGGGACGGTATGCCGCGCAGTTGGGCTGCATTAAAAGCCATCATTCCCTGCGAAGCCAGAATACGGTAATCTAATTCGCCGTGACTGACGGCAATCGGCGTATCCCATTTATCCACAAAAAGATGTGGGGAATTTGCATAGCTGTTTTGCGCTGTTTTGTTCGATTTGTCCCAATAAGAGCCTCCCAAGTCCCAGTCAACAAACCACATTTCTTCCGTTTCCAGATATTGAGCCTCCAGATTCATGATTCCGGCATGAGACCAAAAAGCTTTGAAACGCTTGTTGTGATTTCCAGCCAGCCAGTAAACGGAAAAGCCTCCGTAACTTGCTCCAGTACAGCCTAAACGAGTTTCATCAACATAAGGTTCTTTCGACAGTTCATCTATGGCAACAAGATAATCTTTCATATTTTGACCGCCATAGTCGCCACTTATCTGTTCGTTCCATGCCTGTCCGAAACCCGGAACGCCATGTCGGTTAGGCGCTACGATAATATAATCGTGTGCAGCCATCAACTGCAAATTCCATCGGGTTGACCAAAACTGGCTGACCGTATTTTGCGGTCCTCCCTGACAGTACAAAATTGTTGGATATTTTTTAGATGAATCAAAATGAGGCGGATAAACAATCCAAGTAAGCATTTTTTCTTTGGTAGTAGTTTCTATCCATCGTTCTTCCACACGACCCATTGTTATTTGAGCAAGAATATCATCATTTTCATGGGAAATATTTGTTTGCGTTCCATCAAAATCAACCTTGTAAACTTCATTAGGACAGGACATAGAATGACGCAATCCTACAAGACAATTGTCGCCCAAAGCCACCGAAGCATAATCATGGTCGCCATTCGTTAATGTTTTTATTAAAGAAGTGTCGTTTTCAGAAGCATCGTTTTCGTTTGTCGAAACTGTTTTTGCGAAAAGCTGCGTTGTTCCTCTTACACAAGCCACAAAATAGAATCCGTCAGATTTTTTGTTCCAGCAAAACTCATCTACATTATAATCAAAATTATTGGTGATATATGATTTTTCGCCTGTTTCCAGATTCATTGCAAATAAACGATTTAAATCAGATTCATAGCCGTCGCGCTCCATACTTTGCCAGGCAATATATTTTCCGTCGGGTGAAAATTTAGGATTCATATCATAACCATTCATGCCTTCGGTTATATTTTTAGTTTCCTTTGTTTCAATATTATACAGATAAATATCAGAATTGGTTGAGCGGGCATAATCCTTTCCTGTTTTCTTGCGCGAAGTATATGCAACTGTTTTACTGTCGGGCGACCAGTCCATCTGTTCAATCCCGCCAGATGGTTTCAGTGGCGATTCAAAAGGTTCGCCATCCATAATATCCACTATATTCGACAGTGTTTTTCCATTATAATCAGCTATGAAAGGATGCGGTATTGTTTGCACCCATTCATCCCAGTGCTTGTACATTAAGTCATTAATAACTCGTCCGCTTGCCTTGTCCAAGTCAGGATATATTTCAGAGCTTTTTTTAAACGACTGTACCGAACTGATAAACAGGAGCTTTTTTCCGTCGGGCGAAAATTTGAATCCTTCGATTCCTTTTTCATAATTACTTATCTGCGTTCTACCGTATCCGTCAGGATTCATTTCCCAGAGCTGACCGTCGTAAAGGAAAGCAATTTTTTCACCATTTTTTATCCACTGCGCTCCGGTTTCGCTTTTAGGAGAGCTGGTAATCTGTTTCTTTTCGGCGCCGTCAATAGAAGCAGTGTACAATTCGCGATTGCGCTTATTCAGAGCTATATCGGCGTAGGAAACGCCATAAAGAACAGTTTTTCCATCGGGCGAGACTTTTATGTCGCTAACCTGTCCCAGCAAATGTAGAATTTCAGCGCTCAAGCGTCCATCTTTCACTTCTACAGGCTTTTTGCCGATAACATTATCGGAAGCCCCGTTATTTTCTTTCGTATTACATGCGACCATGAGGGATGCAAGCATAACAAAAAATATTAACTTTTTCATCTTTATATTATGGAAATTTTATAATTTCAACTAATTCAACTTCAAAATGCAAAACAGTGCAGCCTTTCATAATCAATGTTCCTGTGGTTTGATCGTAAGAATCTGAATATCCGTAGCCTAAATAGTAAGGAATCCAAATATCCCATTTGTCTCCCACTACCATATTTTGCAGTGCAAAAGAAAAACCGCGTACCGTTCCCGCAACAGAAAATTTCGTGGGGACTTCGCTGACGGAAGTTCCTGCGTCAAAAACTGTTCCGTCGTAATACATGCCTTTATAAAGAACTTTAACACTGCTGGTTTGCAAGGGATATTCAGTTCCAGTACCGGATTTAAGCACTTTATAATAAAGTCCATCAGGACCTGATTCTGTTACAAGTTTCCTGTACTCGTTGTTAGATGCAATTTCCTGATAAGCTAAGTCATTAGCGTTTTTCCAGTTTTTATCAACGGTACCACTGTCTTCGCTACAAGCGATAAAAGACAGCAAGACAGGAATTAATAGTAAATATAAGCCTTTCATATTTTGTTTTTATATTTGTATAAAATATTGCGAGTGCAAAGGTACATGAAATTTTCGAATTACACACAAACAAATAAAAATTCTCTGGATTGCTTCAGTCTCCGTCTTCGCAATGACGTTGCTTTGTGGTCGTCATTGCGAGCCGTTTACTGCGAATCAATCCAGAAATTTATAAGAGAAAGGTATAAAAATATTCTCCAATTACACACGGTCTATTAAAACTTTTCAGGATTGCTTGCCACAAAGGGCTTACAATCCTGAAAAGTTTTAATGAGAATATGTTTAAGAATAAAAAGTCTATCGTATAAAAAGCAATTCGCGATATTTTGGCAGTGTCCACAATTCGTCGTCCACAATTAATTCTAATTTGTCAACATTGTATCGGATTTCATCAAAGAAAGGTAAAACCTTGTCGTGATATTCAATTGCCTTTTTCCTTTCATCATCAATCCTGTTTGCTATTTTTCGAGCTTCCACCATTTCTTCGGTTTTTGACTTGATAATCGAAATTCTTTCTGAAATTTCCTCTATAATAGCCGTATTGTGAGCCGAAAGTTTGTTTGCTTTTTCCTTGTCATACACCTGATACAGTTTGTAAACATTATCCAGCAAAAGGGACTGGTATTTTGTTGCAACAGGAATGATATGATTCAGAGTCAAATCGCCCAAAACACGGGCTTCAATCTGGATTTTTTTTGTATAAGTTTCCCATTTCACTTCGTTGCGGGCGTGTAATTCGCGTTTGCTTAATACTCCGATACTTTCAAACAGTTTGATAGATTCGGGAGTAGTGTATGCGTCAATTATAACCGGCACGCTTGTTTCGCTGTTCAAACCGCGATTTTCGGCTTCTATTTTCCATTCCTTGCTGTAGCCGTTGCCATCGAAACGAATGGGTTTAGATTCCTTTATATATTCTTTAAGTACATCGAAAATGGCTTTTTCCTTACTGCTGCCCGATGCAATCTTACTATCGACAGTTGCCTTAAATTCAACTAATTGAGCTGCGACAATAGAGTTTAGAACAATCATTCCAGAAGCGCAGTTAGCCGACGAGCCGACAGCGCGAAATTCAAAACGGTTGCCGGTGAAAGCAAAAGGAGATGTGCGATTGCGGTCGGTGTTGTCAAGAAGAACTTCCGGTATTTTAGCCACTCCCAGTTTCATTTTTTGTTTGGAATCAATAACAATCGCCTGTTCGCTGGTACTGTTTTCCAGTTTATCCAAAACCGCAGAAATCTGGCTTCCCAAAAATACGGAAATAATAGCGGGCGGAGCTTCGTTTGCGCCAAGTCTGTGAGCATTTTGCGCAGTCATGACAGATGCTTTCAGCAAGGCGTTGTTTTTATAAATAGCTGCTAATATGTTTACTACGAAAGTGATAAATTGCAAATTTTCTTCAGGAGTTTTGCCCGGCGTTAAAAGTCCTACGCCCGTATCCGTACCTAACGACCAGTTATTATGTTTTCCAGAACCATTAACTCCGGCAAACGGTTTTTCGTGCAAAAGCAAACGGAAACCATGACGACGTGCAATTTTCTTCATAATCGACATAATCAGCAGGTTTTGATCGACCGACAAGTTAGTTTCGCCGTATATTGGCGCCAGCTCAAACTGGTTTGGCGCAACTTCATTGTGACGGGTTTTCAAAGGGATACCGAATTTATATCCTTCAAATTCCAAATCTTTCATATATGCCTGTACGCGAGTAGGAATAGCTCCAAAATAATGGTCTTCCAACTGCTGATTTTTCGCCGATTCATGACCAAGCAGAGTGCGCCCTGTCAGCATCAAGTCGGGACGTGTAGCATAGAGACCGTCGTCAACAAGGAAATATTCCTGTTCCCAGCCCAAATAAGAAATCACTTTTTTCACAGAAGAGTCAAAATATTTGCATACGTCTGTAGCAGCTTTATCTATAGCATTCAGCGATTTCAACAGCGGCGTTTTATAATCCAAAGCCTCGCCTGTATAGGAAATAAAAACGGTTGGAATACAGAGAGTGTCATCAACAATAAATGCAGGCGAAGAAGGATCCCATGCCGTATAGCCGCGAGCTTCAAAAGTATTACGGATTCCTCCACTGGGAAAAGAAGATGCATCCGGTTCCTGCTGCGCCAGAAGTTTGCCCGAAAATTCTTCTATAACAGGACTGCCCTGCGCTCCGGTATATTCGATAAACGAATCATGTTTCTCGGCAGTACCTCCTGTAAGAGGCTGAAACCAATGCGTATAGTGTGTTGCGCCTCTTTCTATCGCCCACATTTTCATACCGGCAGCCACATGATTAGCAAGTTCCCTGTCGAGCGTTTTTCCTTTTTCAACAACTTCTGTCAGAACTTCTAAAGTTTCTTTTGATAAATACTTAGCCATTTGTTCCTTGTTGAACACATATTTTCCGTAATATTCAGACGTGACTTGTTCCGGCACAGATATAAGCGCCGCTTTTTTCTTGAAAGCATCTTCAACTGCTTTGAATCTTAAATTAGACATATTTATGATTGTTTTTATGTTATTTTGTTCTTAATTTTCAATTTATACTTCCATTTTGCAAGGACTTTCTCTCTTGACGCTGCAAAAGTACTGCTTTTTTTTATCTATGCAAAATTTTTTTTATAAAACTCAAGAGGAAATGAAGTTTTTTGAAAAATAAAAATTAAGTACGGTTCACAGGGCACGATGAACGAAAGCTTGAAAGTGCGAAAGCATTAAGGCACGAAACCGTGTCTCTAAACAGTCACAGCTTAAAAAGCCGCGTCAGCAAAATTGATAACTGACAACTGACAAACTGGATTGCTTCGCTACGCTCGCAATGACGAAACGCTTTCGCGCCTTTGTGCTTTCGTGTCTTCGAGCTTTCGTGTCTTCGAGCTTTAGCGAAGCAATACGTTTGTCAAATTTATATATTTTGCTGATTTAACTTTAAACAATTGCTCATATTGGAAAAAATATTGATCTTTGCATGTCAAAAAAAATTATAAAACTGAAAAGCAATGCTAAAAAAACATCTAAAAAAATCATTTAAAGCTGGATTGTTTACTATTTTATGTATTTTAAATAATTCTGTCTTAACAGCACAGCTGCTTCCCCCGAAGGCTTTGAATTACGAGAGAACGGGAAAAGACAAAATTGAGCTTTCCTGGAACGCTCCAAACAGCGATCAGGATTATCCGCTATACAATATGACGGACTGGATTCCTAAAAGTTTCTTTTATACCAAACAGGCAACAGATACTACACAGCATTGCGCCATATCGGACGGAAAATTCATTTATTCTTCTTCCGACAAAAATGTTGAAGGACAGTTTATGAAATATGATTTGTCAGGCAAATTCATAGAAAAGATAACTGTTCCAGGACTTCCTGCAATTTTCAAAATCACTTATGATGGAAAATATTTCTACGGGATACAGTATGAAAGTCCTGGTATTTACCAATGGGATATGGACAGCCGGTCGCTCGTTTCAATTATTCCAACGCCGATGAATTTATATCATATCTGCTATATACCAACTTTGGACGGTGGTAACGGTGGTTTTGAAGCAGGTAACCCATTGTATGGCTATTATTTTAAGAAAGATGGAACGCTGTTGCGAAACGGACCTTCCTATTCGGCATATAATAATTGTAATTCAACCGTTTATTACGATAACCGGCTGTATGCGTTTTGTCCAATTACAGGCTCCTTAAAAGCTGCTGTAGAATATGATGTGGAAACAGCTCAGCCTACGGGTAATATACTTGACTTGGGTAGTTGGGAGGGACGCTATGGTATTGCCTCCAGCCAAATGGCGCTAAATCTCAGTTTTTATGAATATCCGCTCGGAACAATGAATGCTTTGATGACTTTTTTATATACTACAACGTCAGATGCAGGAACGCTCATTACTTCTTGCGAAATAGGCAAACGTCCCTTACCTGACAACTTACAGGGATATAATGTATATCGAAATGATGTGAAACAAAATGCAATGCCAATTTCTCCGTCCGTATATTCTTATAAAAACAGCGGATTGAGCGAAAAAACAGATTATTCATATAAAATGACAGCTGTTTATAGCGGCACTGAATCTCAGGTTAGCGATATTTTAACGGTACGCCTGCCGGAAACAAATCAATTGCCTTTGATTGAAGATTTTTCTTCGGGTAATCTTGCCGCTAATCTTTGGGTAATCTTGCCTGTTCCAACTTCTCCGGCATGGGACGTCCTGAAAACTTCTACCATTGTAGGAAAATCGCTTCCATGCGCAGCTTTTTCTTACCGTTACAGCAGGGACTACGACCAGACTTTGGTTTCCAGACCGTTAAAAGCTCCCGCTTCTACAATTAAACTTCGGTATGATGTGGCTTGCAACCCTAAATCGTTGAAAAACGAAAAATTAAATGTGGAAATTAACACATTTGAAGACGATACATGGCAAACTGTAACTTCTGAAAAATCTTCTGCCGTTACAACTATCTGGCAATTAAAGGAATTGGATATAACTTCGTATGTGCAAAACAAAGATTTCCAGTTGCGTTTTCGCGTTTCGGGCGACGGAGGTTCCACTGCCTACAACTGGTATCTGGATAATATCCGTGTTTGGAATCCTGAATATTTTAATTATGCCGGAATTGTTAAAAACATTGATTCTCCCGCGACAGACGTGGTTGTGAAATTGGAAAAAAACGACGACCCTGCGGTTGTATATTCAACAACGACAAATGGGACAGGCAATTTCTCTTTTAATAATATAGAAAAAGGAACTTACAAACTGACAATTTCCAAAGCGGGAAAAGAACTTTATGTCGACGTCGCTTATCCGGTGGAAACAGCAACAGCAAGCGCTTTGATTATTATTCCAGGAGCGCGTATTCAAATGGACGCCAATCCCGTAAATATTTTAATGGGTGAAAATAAAAAACGAAATATTGTTTTACCGATAACTAATACAGGAAATGCAGACTTGGAATGGAACGCCGTTATACAGTACAGTAACTTGGGCAGCGGACTGGAAATCGGCAGAAATAATGTTTCCGAATCCCCTGCATGGGAAATAATGGAATCGTTTGATTTTTCAACGCCAAGAGAAGCATCTGTTGTTTTTCATAAAAATAACTATTATACGATTGGGACCATTAAAAATTACAGCGCAAAAAATTATGACGTCCGAAAATATTCGCTTGCCGGTCAATTGCTTCAGTCTTATCAGATTCAAATACCCGACGAGTATCTTGCATTAGGCTTGGTTAGCGACGGCACAAGCCTGTATGAAGTGATAACTCCTATTTCGGCTTCTATTCCCGGTATGCTTTTGCCTATTGATTTTGAGAACAGTACGGTTGATGAAAGCAGGGCTGTAAAAACAAATTTTAATGAGGTAACAAGTTTAAGATACGCTGCTTACGATCCGGAACACGACAGGTTTTATGTTGGTGGCGAACACGTGCTTTATTGTATAAATCGCGCCGGACAGATTCAGCAAACTTATGATATATCAGGCTCTTATGCCCGCAATATTTCTTTGGATACTTTCGGCGAAGGAGGACCTTTTGTATGGTTGTATTGCATTAAATCGCTTCCCGGATATGGAAGCGACAGCGATCGCGCAAGTATTTATAAATATTCGCTGAAAGACGGGAAAATGGCAAATGTTACCAAATCAACAATCGACATTCCGGCTTACGAAACCTCGCTGGCAGCAGAACCGGCAGGATTATTTGGAACAACTGCCCTGATACCAGGTTATTATGCTATTGGGGGCGCTGTCCGTTTTAACAGTTCTACGATGGTGGTAAAAACAAGATTTTTCGTTTACAAAATGTTTCCTTACGAAAACTGGATTTCGTTGCAGCAGCAAACAGGAAAAATTGCCCCCGAAACATCGAAAGACATTTCCGTTAATCTGTCGTCCGAAAATTTAAATGACGGGGATATGCGTCAGGCTACAATTATCGTTTCCTCCAATGCACAAACCGCTTCTGTAGGAATACCGATACAGTTAACTGTCGATAATTCAGGAGAATCAAGCTGTTATGCTCCGCTAAAACCCACAGCTGTTTTAAACGAAAATTACGGCGTAAGGCTGACTTGGACTATGCCCGCCGCAGCCATTCAAATACAGGGATATAATGTTTTCCGGAACGGAGAAAAAATCAATTCCGGACTGATATTGCTGTCCGAATTTACCGACAGTATTCCGGGCATGGGAAATCAGTTTTATACGGTTAATGCCTTATATAATTCAGGATGCGAATCTTACGAATCCGATTCGACAGGAATAATGGTTTCCAATCCTGCAATTGTTTCTGCTGTTGCAGGGCTTCAGGCGTCGGTCATTAATAAAAAACATGTAGAATTGAAATGGAAAGCTCCGCGCTACGGAACTGGATTTTTCGACAATTTCGAACCTTACGAAGCTTTTTCCATCAGTTCCATTGGCAACTGGACCTTGATTGATGGCGACAAAGCATGGACATATCATGATGCGTCAGTTACTTATCCGCATCGCGGCGAGCCAATGGCATATATTGTATTCAACCCTTCGGCTTGTACGCCGACTTCGAGCATTGTTGCCCACGATGGCAAAAAACAGATGCTGGCATGTTTTGGCGCAAATGTTAATAAGTTGTCAAACAACGACTGGCTGATAAGTCCCGAATTAGATTTCAACCGTCCGTTTACGTTCTCTTTCTTTGGAAAAACACATTCATTGCAATATGGTTACGAAAAAATTAATATCGCTTACTCGCTGACAGGCAATGCTCCCGAAGATTTTATCTTTGTCAATGGCAACGCTCCGCTGAATATTTCAAATATCTGGTGGAAATATGAATATCAAATTCCTGCCGAAGCAAAATATGTGGCGCTTAATTGCGTAACCACTAATGGATTTTTGCTGCTGATTGATGATATTTATGTTGGTCATCCTGAATATTTTAGCGATTTATTGGGATATAATATCTACCGGAACGGCGAAAAACAGAATACGTCTTTATTAACCGAAAACAGTTATTTCGATTATAACGTGGAAGATGGAATTTACATGTACGAAGTTGAAGCTCTCTTCGAAAATGGAACTTCATCGAAAACATCGGCGAATGTTACCGTTGCAAACACATACGAGCCTACTCCGCCGCGCGAGTTGCAGGCTTCAAGGAAAGATAACAAAATCCGGCTGTCATGGCTTCCACCGTTATGGGCTGATTATACGGAATTAAGGTACGACGACGGTATTCCCGACAACAGCTTCGGTATTGCCGACGAAGAGCAGTATGTAGGCATAAAATGGGATGCAACCGACGTAAATGTATATCAAGGATATTATATTACCGGCGTGCAGTTCTATATTGCCGAGCCGCATGTGTATGTACGTCCGTTTTTGATTGAAAATGAGGATAAAATCAGGTTTGGAGAAGAAATGCAGGCAGAAATTGGAAAATACAATACATATCTGTTCGACACGCCTGTGGAAATCAAACCTGATGCAGAATATATTGTAGGCTATGTTTACATGACTGACAACGACGACCATTATCCTGTTTCTCACGATGCAGGTCCATCAACTTCTCCTGAAAAAAGCAATCTGATTTCAAGCGACGGAGAAAACTGGTATTCGGCATACAGGCTGTGGGGCGAAGAATATAACGTAAACTGGAATATTGCCATGTTGGTGGAAATAAAGAACGTTGAAGGTTTTTACGGATACAATATCTATCGTAACAATGTGAAAATAAACGCTGCTCCTTTGGCAGATATGAAATATGACGACACTGACGACGGACAACGAAAAGAGTATTATGTGACAGCCGTTTATGAACCAAGCAGAGAAGAAAAATCAAACGTTGTAATTGTTTATCCGGTAGGAATAGAGCTTGCGGATACCAATCGGGAAATAAAAATATATCCCAATCCGGCAAAAGACAGGATTTATATCGAAGGAAATTATGATTCTTTGGAACTCGTTTCAATAGAAGGCGTAAAAATTCGCGATATTCTTTCCAAAGGAGATAAAATTAACGAAGTGAATATAAACTATTTAGCTTCAGGTATTTATATGCTTGGCGCTAAAAAAGGGAATAAAATGGAATATTACAAAATAATTGTACAAAATTTAAAATAAAAACATGAAATCATTGAAATTAATAACGTTAACGCTATTATTATCGTTATCCACGCATTTGAAAGCTGAAGTTATTCAGCAGGATTACAAGGTTTTACAGGATGTTCCCTCAATCATTGTTCCGAGAGCGGTTTTTTTGCCGACATACCCGAATGAAACAGGAACATCTTCTATCGAACTGATAGCAAGCAATTTGGAACATAACATTCATCTGTCTCTGGCGAATGGCAATAATTTCAGTATTGATAAAGAAGAAATTATTGTTGAAAACGGTGCGGCAGAAGAAATTATCACGATAACTTACACTCCCGTCATTTCTGTTTTTGACGAAGACACGCTATTGGTTGAAAGTGAAGGTGTTGCGCCAATTTTGGTTAGGTTGACGGGGAATATCATGCAGGATAGATTGTATATGGATTTTGAAAATTCAAAATTTCCCAATGTAGAAAGCGATTATATATCAGACGGTTGGGAAGTGAAAAACGGCAGAGTAACACTGACGAATCCCACTAACTACCTGCAGGGTAGCGGAGGAGGAGATTCGTCGCTTATTCTGTTTGTTAATAATGAACGGGCGGGAAGTATTACTTCTCCTGCCAAATCGGGAGGTATAAGGAACATAGAGTTTTACTACCGTTCTAATTTTAATCCATCGATTACTTTCACTGTCAATAAATCGTCAGACGGCGAAACATGGGAGAATATAGATACGGTAGCGACAGTAAGAGCCAACAACGGACATTCTACTTACAGCAAGACTGTAAATGATCCTGATGCAAAATGGTTGCGTATTCAGGCGGAAAAAACAACAAGCAGTTCCGATGCTCAGTTATATATTGATTCAATTGTAGTAGATGCAATGTCTTATCTGCGCAGAGTGGGAGACATTGTGCAGATGGATGCGACAAAAGACGATGTTCCTTTGGTAATACCGGTAAAGGTAGCAGGTCTGCTGAACGCTCCGGCAAATATCTCCCTCGAAAAAGGAATGGCTTATACGCTTTCAAAACAGACAGTTGAAGCAGATGATGTTGCAGATGGCGCTGTTGCCTCGTTCAACGTAACGTTTAATGCGCTAAATGAAAGCGAATATGAAGACATGATTACTATAACTAACGACGAACTGGGGCTGGAACGGCAGTTAGTTATTCCAATATTTGTTAATTTCATCAAACCAAGCCATCTGGAACTGCTCGGAGAAGAAATCAGACCGCAGAATGTAATAAAAATGCCTGCTACAGTTTTTGTAGAATTTGACGGTTTCCTGAACAGCGCGGCAAATATAACCCTGGCGGGCGGCGAACAGTCTCCATTCAGGCTTTCAAAAACAGCGATAGAACCGGAAGAGATTGCAATATATCCATCTTCATTCAAGGCTTCGCTTGACGTGCCGGAATCGGGAGTTTTCAACGACATTATTACGATTTCCGGAGGCGAGCTTGCGGAAGATATAACTATTCCTATTTCAATAACTTATACAAAACCTGCTTTAGAAGACGATGCAACAATTATTGCCGAATGTGATTTTGAAACGCAGGGATCTTTTGCAGGATGGAAAAGTTATGATCTGGATGGAAAATCTTTGGCTTTCTTCTTTTCAGGAACGCCCAAAGCCTGGTTCTGGAAATACGAAAGCGATAAGATACAGGGCAACAGCGTAATTGCCGCTTCTTCTGTTTTTCTAAGCAATACGCAGGACGAAACAACTCCTGCAAACGACTGGCTATTTACTTTACCTCTGGAAATTATAACAACAAAAAATTATTACGTTTCATGGAATGCACGTTCATTAATGGGACTGTTTCCAGACGATTATGAAGTGCGCGTTATTGAAGACGCTAAGCTGACGGAGCTGGAAGAAAGTTTCACGGAACAGACAACTTTAGCAGAAGTTTCAGAAATATTGGTAAACAATTCAGACATACTTCTTTCCGTTCAAAGCGAAACTGAAGAATGGCGCAATTATCCCGCATTGTGTCTCAATGCTTACAAAGGTAAGACTATACGCCTGATTTGGAGATACATATCAGATAATATGCACACTGTATATGTTGATGACTTCAAATTCTATTCAACGCCCGATACAACTGTAAATATAAATGTCTTGCGAGATAATAATATTTCAGTATATGCTTCCCCCAACGGATATATTTATATACAGGGTGCGCCTGTCGGAACGCCTGTCAGCGTGGTTAATTTGCAGGGACAAACGTTGTTTGCTTCTACAATAAAATCTAATAACGAGAGGCTAAATATTGATTTACGTAATGAGATTTATATTGTAAAAGCGGGCGGAAAAGTGTGTAAGGTAGTAGGACACAATAAATAACTTATAAATAGGCTTCTTTAACTGAACGTTTTTTATAATTTACACGATTTAATTTTATGCAACGTCATTACGAGCGTTAGCGAAGCAACATAGAAATAATTATGAATTAAGAATTATGAATTAGCTGGCGCAGTCTTCGCTTTCGCGCAGAATATAGTTTTTGATTTGCTGCATTTAGGCATAAAAGCCTTTAAATGCTGTATCATATTTTGCAAAAATTAAAAAATGTATTACATTTGTATTATGAAAAAAGATAAACTTTTGTGGGCGGATGATGAAATTGATTTATTAAAGCCGCATATACTTTTTCTTGAAGAGAAAGGTTTTGAAGTCGTTACTGTTTGCAGCGGACAGGACGCAATTGATTGTGTTAAGGAACAAACTTTCGACATCGTTTTTTTAGACGAAAACATGCCGGGATTGAGTGGTATCGAAACGTTAACGATTATCAAGGAAAATAATCCTGATATTTCTATTGTCATGATTACCAAAAGCGAAGAAGAAAGTATTATGAACCAAGCTATTGGCAGTAAAATTGCCGATTATTTGATTAAACCGGTCAATCCGAATCAAATTCTGCTTTCCATAAAAAAAATTCTTCATAAAAAACAGATTATAACAGAAACAACTACTTCCGGTTATCAGCAGGAATTTATGAAAATAAGTATGCAGATAAATGATTCATTTACTGCAAAAGACTGGGAAGACGTTTATAAAAAACTTGTTTATTGGGAATTGGAGCTGGAAGAAAACCAGACAGGAATGACGGAAATGCTTCATACTCAAAAAGTAGAAGCCAATCATCTGTTCGGCAAATTTATCAGGAAAAATTATGAAAAATGGATAACTCATCCCGATCTTCCCGACCGCCCTCTGATGAGTCCCGACATTTTCAAAACCAAAGTATTCCCAATGCTGGATGCAGGAGAAAGAGTTTTTTTTGTACTTATTGATAATTTCCGCGTAGATCAGTGGCGGGAAGTCAAAGATATTCTGGCTGAGTTTTTTACATTTCAGGAAGACCTTTATTTCTCTATTTTACCTACGGCTACGCAGTATGCCCGCAATGCTATTTTTTCGGGACTGTTACCTGTACAAATCGAAAAAATGTTTCCTGAATTATGGGTGGATGAAGAATCGGAGGAAGGTAAAAACCTGAATGAAGCGCCTCTTATCAAAACGCAAATTGAACGATTCCGCAAAAAATATTCTTTCTCATACAACAAGATTAACGATTCGGTTTATGGCGAGAAATTGTTACAGAATTTCAATCAGTTAGATTGTTCTCAGTTGAATGTAATCGTACTTAATTTTGTGGATATGCTTTCACATGCCCGCACCGAATCTAAAATGGTCAGGGAGTTGGCGTCCACTGAAGCGGCATATCGCTCGCTCACTCGCTCCTGGTTTAAACATTCAACGGCTATGGAACTTTTCCGGAAAATATCGGAAAAAAACTGCAAGGTTATATTAACAACTGATCATGGTACAATTAAGGTAACGCAACCGGTGAAAGTCATCGGCGACAAAAATACAAATACCAATTTGCGCTATAAACTTGGTAAGAACCTGGCATACAATCCAAAAGAAATTTATGAGATAAAAGAACCCGAAAAATTAGGGCTTCCATCTCCTAATCTTAGTACACATTATATTTTTGCTCTCAGCGACAGCTTTTTTGCATATCCAAACAATTATAATTATTATGTTCCATATTATATGAATACTTTTCAACATGGCGGTATTTCTATGGAAGAAATGATAATTCCTTTAATCACATTGGAGCCTAAGTAGTTGATGAGTAGATGAGTAAATGAGTAAACGAGTAAACAAGTAAACGAGTAAACAAGTAAACAAGTAAACAAGTAGACGAGTAGACAAGTAAACGAGTTGATGAGTAGACAGGTAAACGAGTTGATGAGTAGACAAGTAAACGAGTATAGCATTAACAAATCATACTTTCATCGTATTATACATTACGCAATTTAATTTTGTGTAACGTCATTGCGAGTGCGAAGCCTGAAGCAATCCAGTCATTCAGTTATTCAATTATTTGAATTATGAAATAAAAAAATAGCATACATATTTATCATAAAAAGTGATATTACAATTTTTTTTTACTACTTTTGTACCTAAATTATGATACTTAAAAGTAGAAAATTATGAAATCTAAAATTTATTTATTCGTACTTGCATTTACGCTTTTATTCTCTTTAAATGCCTGTAAATCAAAGCAAAGCGCATATAGAAGAGCTTATGAAGCAGCTAAGGCAAAAGAATTACAAGAGTCAAAACCACAACAGAATAATTTTGTTGAGGTAGTTGAACCTGCCCCTGTTTACAGACCTAAGATACAGGAACCGGAAGAAAGTTTCCAGATTGAAAGGGTAACGTCTGTAGAAGGTTCGGCTACGGTTCGTCGCTACAATGTAGTTATCGGTAGTTTTATTAATGCTACAAACGCCAGATCATTGAAAAATCGCATGGAACGTCAAGGCTACAAACCTGTGATGGCACAAAATGAAAAGGGAATGTATCGCATAATTATTGCAAGCTATGACGATCGCGCCAGCGCTATTATGGAAAAAAACGAAATCAAGGACAGATTTGCCCCTGAATTTTCCGACGCATGGTTGCTGCAGCAAGAATAATATTTAAAAGTATGTCATACGGCGCTTGAAGCAAGATCTCCATAAAAGTTTATTATTAAGGAGTGTGCGCGTCAAATCTGCAATGACAGATATTCGGGAATGTCATTTAAAAAAAGATATTCCCCTTTTTTCTGATCAATACAGCAACAATAATGTTGCAAACCATTGGATACAACAAGCCAGGGAACATGCAATGTTTTATTGTAGCGGGCTATCTGGTCAAAAGTTTTTTGACTGAGCAAAATATGCGGCGCTTTATATTCAATAATCATCTGGGGCTTAAGGAATTTATCGTATAAAACAGTGTCGCATCGACGATTAACATTTCCCGATTCAATACACACTTCATTTGCAAGTAAACCTTCGGGATAATTTTTATATTCTATCAAAAAATTCACAAAAAACTGGCGCACATGTTCTTCGGGGGTTAAGCGCACATATTGCCGCCTCAAACGATCAAAAACGTAGTTTTTACTGTCTTTTTGCCTTATTTTTAAATTTATATGAGGAAGATTTAATTCCATTTTAGTACATTATCTTATTTTTGTTTAACTTTGTATCTTCAAAGACGTACTTTTTGAATTTGACGCAAAGTTACGGAATTTTAATTTAAATAGAAAAAGAGTGGCTAAAGAACTTAGTTTTCAGGAAATAGAAGGTAATATCCGGATAAAAAAATTCATGCCGGTTTATCTCTTTCAAGGCGAAGAGCCTTATTTTATTGATCAATTAACTGATCTGTTGATTGCAAATGTTTTAGATGATTCGGAACGCGACTTTAACCAGACTGTTGTTTATGGTTTGGAAACAGATGTTGCTACTGTTATCAATGCGTGTCGCAGGTATCCAATGATGTCTGACAGACAATTGGTTATCGTGAAGGAAGCGCAGGGATTAAAAGATATTGACGAATTGATTCATTATGTAAGGAAGCCTTTGTCTTCTACCGTTTTAGTTATTAATTACAAGTACGGAAAATTGGATGGAAGAAAAAAATTAGCTTCCGAGATTGCAAAGATTGGAATATCCTTTGAATCCAAAAAAATTTATGAAAACAAAATACCTTCATTTATAGTCTCATATCTGCAAAATAAAAAGGCTAATATAGATGTGAAAACGGCGCAACTCCTTACAGATTATCTGGGAAACAATCTGAGCAAACTGACCAACGAATTAGATAAGCTCTGCATAATTCTCCCTGAAAATCAGAGGCGTATTACACCCGAAATTATTGAAAACAATATCGGTGTAAGCAAAGATTTTAATAATTTTGAATTGCAAAAGGCTATTGCGAGCAAAGACGTTTTGAAAGCTAACCGTATTGCCATGTATTTCAAGCAGAATCCGAAAGGTAATCCATTAGTTGTTACATTGACCGTTTTATTCAATTTTTTCAGTAATCTGATGATTTGTCACTATCAGTCAAACAAATCGCAGATTAATCTGAAAAACATACTTGGTTTTCAATATGATTTTCAAACAATTGATTATATGACAGCTCTGAATATCTACAGCGCAAGAAAAACTATGGATAATATTTCGCTAATAAGGGAATACGATGCCAAAGGAAAAGGCGTGGATAACTCTTCTGCATTAGAAGGCGAATTGCTTGTTGAACTGGTTTATAAGTTGATGCATTAATGATAAAAAAATGCAAATACAGTTATAATTGGCAGCATTGAAACTAAAAACGTCTTTCTCATAATTTTAAAAAGAAAAGTATTAATTTTTTTGGTGTTTAAAGAAAAAATATTACCTTTGCACCTCATTTTATAAATTTATCAATAAACAATAATTAATTTTTTTATGAATAATTACGAAACCGTTTTCATTTTAACTCCCGTTTTATCTGACACACAGATGAAGGAAGCGGTTGAAAAATTCAAAGACTTGCTCGTTGCCGATGGCGCCGAGATCGTAAATGAAGAGAATTGGGGGCTACGTAAAATGGCTTACTCAATTCAGAAGAAGACTACCGGATTTTACACATTACTGGAATTTCGGGCAAATCCAACCACCATCGCAAAGCTGGAAACTCAGTTCCGCCGCGATGAGAAAATACTGCGTTTTTTGACATTCCGTCAAGATAAAGATTTTGCCGCTTACGCAGCTAAGAGAAGAAACAAATCAAAAGAAACAAAAAAGGAAAATTAATCATGGCAGCAAACAATCGTTCGGAAATACGTTACTTAACTCCTCCAACAGTTGATGTTAAGAAGAAAAAATATTGTCGGTTCAAAAAGAACGGCATCAAATTTATTGATTATAAAGATCCTGAGTTTTTAAAGAAATTCTTAAATGAGCAGGGAAAAATTCTTCCACGTCGTATTACCGGCACTTCTTTGAAATTTCAGCATCGCATTTCTCAAGCAGTGAAGCGCGCACGTCACCTGGCTTTGCTTCCATACATGACCGATTTGATGAAATAATAATTAAAGAGAGGAACAAGTTATGCAAATAATATTATTAGAAGATATAAATAGCTTAGGTTATAAAGATGATATAGTAACCGTTAAAAATGGTTATGGAAGAAATTATCTGATTCCACAAAAAAAGGCGGTTATTGCCTCTGAATCAGCTAAAAAAGTGTTGGCTGAAAATCTCCGTCAACGAGCGCACAAGTTGGAAAAAATCAAAAGCGACGCTCAGGCATTGGCATCTAAATTAGATGGTATAACGCTTACCATAGGAGCAAAAACAAGTTCTACGGGTACTATTTTTGGTTCTGTTACCAATATTCAGATTGCAGATGAACTGTCTAAAAAAGGTTTCGATATTGCACGTAAACTGATTGTTATCAAAGATTCGGTGAAAGAAATCGGATCATATAAAGCATTGATAAAACTTCACAAAGATATTTCGGTTGAAATACCTTTTGAAGTCATATCAGAATAAAGTTTTTAATTACAATTGTAAACTGTTTGAAAAGTCTAATCACTTAGATTTTCAAACAGTTTATTTTGTTATACTTTTGTGCGTCGTCATTGCGAGCGTTAGCGAAGCAATCCAGAATTAGTTATCAGTTTTTAGTTTTTAGTTATCAGTTTTTTAGTACTGGATTGCTTCAGGCTTTGCTGAAAAAACCTGTTAAGTCTAAAAGACTTAACAGGTTTAATTTTTTATTGACATGAATGAGCTGACGGGCAAAAAAGTTGTACAACTTTTATTTGCACCAAACTACGAGCCACCCCGTAATAGCGTAAAGCGCCAGCAAAAATCATTTTTTTTGTAGAAAAGTTTGTTGTTTGTCATAAATATATTATAAATTTGCAGGAGTTTCAGATAATGAATTTTAATGACAAAATAAAACACAATAATAATTCTATCATGAAAAGGTTTATTTTTTTTCTGATTCT
>JAIRPX010000206.1 GCA_031256775.1 Dysgonamonadaceae bacterium | reverse complement strand
CTGAACTTTGGGATTTGGATCAGATGTCCGTATGCTGATAATAACTTCTTCGTAGCTGTTTTGCGAGATGGTCATAACTGCCTTTTGAGTATTCATAATTCGCACAGCCTCACGCCATTTCGCGGATAATATTGTAAATCTCCCAAAGCAGTTTTTCGCTCATTTCCAGCGATGTATGCAAAAAATAAGTACTGCAGCTTTTCTCCAGCACAATGTCTTCTTTGATTTTCCATGAAATGGATTTGACAATTCGACGTTCCGACCGCTCTTTCGTCTATCAATGCGGTTTTCAGAAACTAATTTATCCCAGAGTTGCTCGGTTAATTCATTTACAATTAGCGGATTATCTGATTTTATATCAAACACTTCATTACCGCCTGTAATGTCTTGGTAGCATTTGCTAAGAATCCGTCGAACCTGATTAAGTTAGTCAATATCAATCACTTTATCAAGAAAACCTACATTCAGCATGGTACGCTAGCAAACGCGGTCAGCGGCATTCCGATAACTTTCGACCATACGGTAATAGCCTTCACTAATGCCTGTTTCCGGATTTTTTCTATGACTTACTTTAAAATACATAATGGCTGCAAAGGTAATGCCTAACTTGTTGATAATCAAGATCCCTTGTGTACTACAAAACGATTTTTATGCAGTTTCTAAAAATTTAACAGCTGAAATTCAGATACTTACGTTTCTAAAAACAATTTTAATCCCTAATACTTCCTGCTTTTTAACTAAATTTTAACATATTAAAGGGCGGGAAGCTGCAATGTGGGTTAACGCCGTGCAAAAAGAAATAAACAAAAAAGTAAATAAAATTTTTAATGAACTCATAATGGTAAAGTTTAAATTTATAAAAAAAATATGGTGCGATAATGATAAGCATATTCTTTAAAATTCAAAACAAAACTATGTTAATTGTATTTATTTAACTATTGAATGTCGTTTTTGTTAATTTTTTGCGTACTTTTCACTTTCGCGGCTTTGTAAGTAAACGAGGGATGAGTAAACGAGGGATGAGGGATGAGTAAACGAGTAAACGAGACACGTAGCGCTATGCGCTACGTGTCTCGTTTATCTTTTATCGTGTCCTTTTATCAGTAATTGATACTTCCCGATTGCATATCAAATGTAGCGCCTGCCTGTATATCCCATGTAGCGCTGCCGCGAAGTTTTATCTGCGCATTGTTTTGCATTATAAGGTTAGCGCCGGGCATAACTTTCATATTGCAGTTCAACAGGTTGCCGCTATTGAGATACAGCGTTGCTCCACTTTGAACGGTAATCGTTGAGGAACTGTCCATTGTGATTCTGGCGTTGTTACTGATAGTCAGCGTTCCACTTTGAACAGTAATATCGCCGCAGATGCTTCTGCCCGTACTCCACGTTGTATTGGACTGGATAATCTTGGGACGGCAGTTAACGTATTCGCCGGTGTTTTGGGAATTGTGACGAGCGCTTCCCCATTCTATACGGGTGGGATCGCCATTCGTTTCCCAAACATAAACTTTTTTATCCATACCTGTTCCTGCTACAATCTCGGATTTTCCATTGCCGTCCAAATCGGCGATGACAGGCGTGGAATTACCAAACGGCTGAGCTGTTTCAAGCGGGAATCCAAGAACGCTGTTTCCATTGTGCTTATATCCATAAATTTTACCGTCGCTGGCGGAAGTAACTATGATTTCTATTTCTGGATCGCCATCAATATCTGCCAGAAGCGGTACTCTTTTGCAGCTTTGAATACCTGAATTGGGAAGCGAAATAGTATTGTAAAGAGTGCCATTACGATTCCATATCTTAATACAGTCATTTCCTACGGCAACAACCTCCAAATTTCCGTCGCCATTTAAATCGCCAACAGCAATTTCTTTTGTTAAATCTCCGTAAACAGATGTATATTGATTAGCGCCGCCACTCGCGCCCCAGCCTGAAAGAAGTTGCCCGTTTGGTTTTAGAGCCAGTATTCTGCAAGCGTCATAGGCTGTTGTTTTAAATACTGATACTAATATTTCCTTAATTCCATCGTTATCAAGATCGCAAACCACAGGGGAAGACATTAAATTATAACCCGACAGAGAATAAAACGGATTGGAAGTAAATGGCATTCCGTCATGATGCCATACATAGATACCGTCCGGAAATCCAATAATAATTTCCATGTCGCCGTCGCCATCCAGATCGGCAACAGCCGCAGTAGAATAGGTAGATTTATTTAATGGAATTTCCCTGATTAAATTCCCCTGCGCACTGTAAATTTGCGGCGTATGATATGGACTGTTTCCACAGGGTACTGTTAAAATTTCCATTGAACCGTCGGAGCTGTTATCCAGATTAGCGACGATGGCGCCATGCCAGAATGTCCGCTGAATTTGTTTTTGCCAGAGAATATCAGGCTTCTGGTCGCTATTCCTGTCGGAGGCAATATGGCATGTTATCAGGTTATTTTGCTTGTTATTTTCAAAACCGCGCGTAAGGGAAATGATTTCCTTAACGCCATCGTTATTTATGTCGGCAATGGCAATGCTCGCGCGGACAGATTTGCCCAATTGGGCAAAGCCGCTGCAGGTGGTCACATTATTGTCAATATCAAACAGTTCGTTTCCTTCCCAGTCAAGCGCTATTATATCGCCAATGCCGCCGCTGTCGCCGCCTGCCAGTGATGTGAAAATTTCTTTTTTCCCGTCATTATTTATATCTTCCGCCGCAAAATGAGACTCAATATTTGTGCCGGACAAAGCGCCCATCGTTACCGGAAACATGCCTTTGGTCGGGTAAGACGTCCATGTCAGCAGGCGTACGGGAGAGCTTTCCATGCCGGTTGAGGAAACAGCCGTTACACGGTAGTAATACTTTGTTAAAATATTCAATCCATTATCGTCGTTGAAAAACAGGAAAGTGACCGGCAGGTTGTTCATCTTCACATAACTTCCTGATTCTGCGTTGTTAGCGCCAACATTGCAGCGATAGATATTATATCCGACAGCTCCGCTTACTGCGTTCCAAAGCAAATCAATAGCACGCTCTTTGCCAAAGGCTTTGAAACCGGTTACAGTGTCGGGCTTTGTCAGGTTGAAAGGGAAAGTCCATTTTTTACCGTAAGCATTGGTTACTTCCAACGTAAAATCAGGATTTGTCACCGTATTGGTTGTGAACTGGAAATTACTGCTTGCCGTTTTTGTCTGCATATAACCGATAATTGGATAGTTAACAGTTGTTGTCGGGCATGTTGCATTGTTGCTTTTCAATACGGCGGTTAATTCTGTAGCAGGCGCTCGACCAATATTTTGCAGTTCAATATTAAATGTTACGTTTGTATTTGCTCCAATATTGCCATTTGCAGGAGTTACAATAATCTTGTTTCGCTGTTGCAATTCGGTGGCAAAAACATCAATATTGAAAGACTTTGTCCACGTTGTTCCTTCGGAACTTGTAAACAGCAGGGTGAAAGTAACTGGATTTTGCGAATTGCTTAACGTTTCGGGCATAAGAGGGTGTATTTCGTAATAAAAATGCGCTCTTGCAGAATCCCCGTTTGCAATATTGCCAAGATTCAACGGACTCGAAGCAACCCTGATTAAATTGCTGTTGCAGCTCAATTTGGCAGTAACTCCGTTTGCCGCAGTCGACCCGTTGTTTTTTACGGTAACAGTCATTATGCATCTATCTCCTGCATTGTTCTGGATATTTGCAAAATTAACAGATTCGACAGCCAGATTGGGTCCGGATTTTGTAAAAGCCTGTACGGTTTTTTCTACCGGTTTGTAGTTATGGGCAGTTACAGTTACAGATAAGGCTCCTGTAGTGGCAATATTCAGCGGAAAATTATAGGTTCCATTGCCGCTGACCATTTTCGTTTCATAAACTTCGGTTCCTTTTTGCACACAGATTAATGCGGTTTCTCCGGCAGGAAGACTAAGCCCCGAAATCGTAACGGAGAGCGTGGCTGAACCTGATGAAATTAAGATGACTGGCGTGGTAGTAACCGATAATGTTTTAGGCGCATCTGTCCAGACTTGCATTTCGGGGTCGCCAAGAAGCATCAATCGCCGACGTTGAGAATCATCTTGTGGAGCTTGATGAAAAGCGTACCCTATATCATATCGACCATTTTTAGCATATAAAGCTTTCATAAAAGCATCAAACTGAGAATGCTCGTTAGAATACCCATAATCTGCATTGCCTATAAATGCTACACCACCTCCGTTGGGATTGTTTAAATAATGTTCAGCCATACAATCATACGTAAAAGTAGCCGGTTTACACCCTCCCGTCATTAGTATTTGGTAATAATTACCGTTTGTTAGATTATCAAAATCGTCTCTGTTGATCCTTTCCCCCTTGTCTTTGCCGGAAGTAGCCATACCTGTTTCACCCGAGTGATCCATGTGATAAACAATATGAAAATAACCTAATCCTGAATTACCTCCATTTCTTAAAGCAGCTAAAAAATTATTTCTTGAAAATTCTTCATTACCGGATATACAAGTTCCTGCGGGGCTATAAACTGCCGAATTTTCATCCTTACAAGAATATGTTCCGCCGGAATAGTTATACAAACTGCCGGAACAATCTGCATTATCAAACATCAACCAAGAATTAACATAAGATGGAAAATTATTTGTTGCATAACTTTTCAAACCATAATGAGCCACTACATCTCTATAATTTAATGCCGGACATCTCAGAATAAACGCATCTGAGATTAATACGTTATTGTAGTATGAGTTATTTGTTATTCCTGCCGCTTTTTCATAATTCAGAATTTTATTTATAAAATTTTTAGTTTCAGTAGTATTCTTTACCGGCACCCTACCCAATACGAATGCATAACTATGGTCTCTTTTATCGTTACTTTCTCCAAAGATATTATTATTATTTGCATTCCAACTTCCACCGATTGTTGCATAATATAAATCAGAAGGACGTAACTCATCAATACCTTTTATCATTCTTGCAGGAACAATATTCGTATCCCCTCCCAATAACACAAACAATGTTCCCCATTTTGAATGAGCATCTTTTAAATAATTGCGAATTTTTTCCTGTAAATCACTCCCTTGAAACAGTGTATCTATTGTCTCCACTGTTTGAATAACCGTAAAAACACCCTTTTTTGTTTTCCAGTTTGCTAATTGTTGAAATGCAGTTTTCAACGAATCGCAGGTGATTATGATATAATTTGGTACTCGTTCATTTAATACAGATATTTGTGCTAAATTTAATATTGAAGAATTTGTTGTTTCAATATTTTTCTCCTGTACAATCTGTACTTGCGGAGAATATTTTTCAATATCTTCCGGATTTTCTATTATAGCTTTGACCGCTGATTTGTTTAACTCATACATGTAACGAGTTTGATATGGCGAAATAATTTTGTCACTTTCTGATTTAATATCTACTAAAGTATATTCAATTTCATAATCTATATCACAAAGATATATTTCATTAGTTTTTGGAATATATTCTATCGGAAAAAATCTGACTGTAACTGTATGGTAGCCATAGTCGTAATGTTCGGCAATAATTTCTGCATTTTTATTTGGATAGGGAGAAGATGAATTATAAACAGTCATATCTGGCAGTCCTGTTTGTTGAATCGAATCATCTTTATCTGAAACAGGGACAGGAGGTTGTGCAGGCTCTATATAGAATTTTCCTGCTATTTTTTGTTTTTTTACATTCTTGATTTTAATTCCGGTTGCTTTTGCATTTACCGGAATTACAAAAGATTTAATATATACAGGCACGGCAGGTTGTCCGACAATATCCAAATAAGATGAATTTTTTAATGAGATTAGAAAATTATCATCAGTTTTTACAATCTTTAAATCTGCCGATTTTGTACTTATGCTCTTGGATGTTTGTCCAAACATGAAACAATAAAACCCTGTAAATAACAGAATTATTATACCAATCCTTTTCATACAATTTTTATTTAAGAATTATTCTTCCTGTTTTTACGACTTCATTTTCTTTTTGTATCTGATATAAATATATTCCCGACGGCATTTGTCGAATCGGAACATATTCATTTTCTACAGATACGGATATATCAAGTATCAATTGACCTGTTAAATCAAACAATTTTATGCAACATGGAAATAGTGTCGGCTCGCCTGTAATTTGAATAAAGCCGTCTGTTTGCTGCACTTCCGTTAAAGATACTTTACTTTCTTGCAACCCTGCTGTAGAATAACAAAAGCAAGTATTACATTTCGGATTATCAATGTATTTAATCTCATTACCTTGTTTCATACAAGCCAAATGATGAGAAATACCACCAGACATAGGGGCATAATACAAAAAATAAAACAATCCGCGATTACTGCCAACCCCTTCAATAGAAGTATCATTTGCACCCATCATTGAAGCAAGATGATCTATATAGTCACCATCATAATTTACTACAAATTGTTGTAAAGAATACGTTTTGTGTTGCTGACATTCCCCTATGTTATACACAATACTTGCTGTAATACTATCGTTCATATACCATTCACCTTGAATTAAAAAATCATGCCATATTGTATCCCCTATGTTCTTTGAAAAGTCATACAATAATGTTTCTACACTTGGGGTTTTATCTGAATAATATGGCTGATATTCATCCGGTCGAAAATAAACTTTTTTGCCTTCCTGCCTAAATCCTCCGACGTATTCATCTTTGGCGTCAATATTTAGTGTTGTATCATTCAATAAATATAATTTACTGTACGATAAGTCATTAATAATTGTGTCGCCTGACAGTCCGTAATAATGCTCTATTCCATTGATTTGGATATTCCATATTGCATCCGATTCGGGAAAAACGCTTTCGGAAAAAGCGTTTACCGACAAAAACATAAATAACAATAATAGTTTTGTTTTCATCACATACCTCCTATTTCGTTAAAATCATCCGTTTCGTATCCACTTCCTGCCCGTCGGCAATCAAAGAGTAGAGGTACATGCCAGCCTGCAACGTTGAACCGTTAATAATCACGCTGTTATATCCGGCAATTGCATCTAATTTTTGCAGCATTTTACCCTGCATGTCAAAAATATAGATATAAGCATTTTTCACGCTGTTTGCTATAAAGTATTTGATTTCCGTTTTTTCCGTAAAAGGATTCGGACTGTTCTGATACAGCGTCGTTTTATCGGCGGATGTTTCAATTACATCAGCGTTAGCAGCGCTTGAACGAAATGCGCCTTTTCCCTGTAGCGATTCTACAGCTCTTACCAATTCCGCAATTTTTTCAGCCTGCGCATCAATTGTCTTCTGCTGTTCCTTGAAACTTTCCACAAGCAAAGGTATTAAGCCTGTGTAATTGACGGAAAGTAATCCATCGTTACCTTTTTCGACCAGTTCCGGAAACAGCTCCTCTACCTCCTGCGCTATGAAACCAAATTCTTTCTTGTAAACAGTGGGATTGTTTTTATTAAAAATATCCAAAGCGGAGATAGCATCTTCCTTACTTATTTTTCCAGCTACAACCATTTTAGATACTTCTTCGGCATTGCTGTCTGCGGAAAAAACCTGTTTTTCATATAGCTTCCCGCTCAATTTAAGCACCCTTTCCAGATAGCCTGATTCGTCGCTCAGACTGATTATGTTTCTTTTAAGGGCTTTGTCAGAAGCTATAAGCACACCTGACGACGTCCATACCTGACCATTCACCTCCAAAGCATACGTTGTCGGTTTTCGTCCGATACCGATTTTGCCTTCTTCGGAAATAAACATTTTGTAGTTGCCCCAATTATTGACAGGCCAGGGACGCCAAATGTTTAGTCCTTTTTCTGAATATTCGAGTCCGAAGTTCGTTGATAGATACAAATTAGGCGTGCCTGGAGCTGTTGTTGTTGGATTTGTCCTTGCTCCAATATACAAATAGCTGTCTTCAAAATGAAGCTGAGCATTTAACGCCGTGCAAAAAGAAATAAACAAAAAAGTAAATAAAATTTTTAATGAACTCATAATGGTAAAGTTTAAATTTATAAAAAAAATATTATGCAGCAAAGATAAGCATATTCTTTTAAAATTCAAAACAAAACTATGTTAATTGTATTTATTTAACTATTAAATGTTGTTTTTGTTAATTTTTTGTGCAATT
>JAIRPX010000078.1 GCA_031256775.1 Dysgonamonadaceae bacterium | reverse complement strand
TTCTGACTGTTACGCCCGCAAGCGGTTTGCCGTCGGCGCAATCGGTTACTGTGCCCCGTATAGCGGTTTGGGCTTTGGCTGTAACTGCCGCCGTCCAAACCGCCATGCAGAAGCACAACGTCTGCATTAAAGCGCGTTCTTTCATTTATTTATACTTTTCTTACGCCTTTCCACAACGCCAATATCAGTAATACATTGATAACAAGCACAAGCGTAAGCAGAACGGCTTGCGAAACGTCAAACTTTTCGATAAAGAGCGTTTCGTAGAGATGCGATGCGTTGAGCAGCAGGAACAGTCCGCTCCATACAAGCGAAAACCAGTTGAATCCTTTGCCGTTGAGGTTTGCCGCAAGTAGCGCCATAACAAAAGTTCCGGTCATTACAACAGTGTTGAAAACCTGCACGAATAACGGCACTTCGCCCGTCGTGTTGGGAAGCGTGATATTCTCGCCGAAGAAAAGTCCGAATAAATGCAGTAAATTGTGCAAAATGAAGCAAACGCCCATCAGCAGCCAGTAAAATGAAATTCTTTGTTTTGCGTCCATAATAATCTTTTATTTAATATTTATAATTTGTTATTTATTAACTGTTTATCATTCAAATATCGCTATATCCACCACCGTACCCGGCGCATGAACAATTGGAGCAGAGCTTGCTGCGCCCGTCTTATGGTTGTAGGTAAATAAGCCCGTACCATTGGAAGTAGTAGTCAGCCCGAACAGAATTTCGTCGCCAATCTTGCTGATGGAACACGAATAACCGTTGGTAAGCGGCAACGGAAGCGGCGTAACGGTCTGGTTATACCAGTCGATTTTGAGCGAATAATGTGTTTTGTCGTTTACCCAGTCGCCCGTAGAAAGAGCCTGACATGCGCCAAAAGCGTATGCAATTCCACCTCCGGCATATTCCAGACTGGCGACATATTGTAATTTTCCGCCCTCAATTCCCTGAAAAACGCCATCGGTGATATTGAAGAAATAATCGGGGTCAAAATCGGTTTGCCCTTTTTTGATGCGCAGATAACCGCCTTTCTGCCCGTATTCGGCGGGAGTGTATCCGTATGAAGCCCAGCAGGTAATGTAAATATCGCCATGCTCGTCCACAAACATCTCATTGTCGAAGAACGAGGCGGAGGTTGCCCGCATATCGCTGATAAATTTTTCGGGCGTATCGGTCGCCTCGTCAATCACGATAACATAAGCGCCGTTGTTGCAGATAGGCATGTCGGCAAGTTCAAAGCAGCCGACAAACACTTTGCCGTCGCGATAAACCATGCCGCCGGGGTTTGGCGTAGCCTGCCCGTCGAATGAAAATTCAGGCTTGGCGAGATCAATTTCCTTTGTTTTTGTCATCGTGGTTGGGTTGAAAACTACAATTTTGTTGGTCAGTACCAGCGAGGCATACGCTTTTGTGTCGGAAATGAAGAGCAGGTTGCAAAATCCGGCTCCGGCATTGTTGCTCAGTTGCAGGCTGCCGTCCTTTGCGAGCGTTCCGTCGTCCTTTAACGCATAGCGATAGACGGTCGATTCTTTCCACACCGGAATGTGGAAAACCCAGTCTTTGAAGCCTTCGATATAGGCATTTCCATATACTTCGTGAGCGCGGCTCAAATCTGCCGTGCCGCCCTGCATCTCGCTTTCGGTTACGGGAATTAGGTAACTTACATCAGAGCCATTTACGTTCATGTCGCAAGCCAGTACGATTTTGGCTTTGCCGGCTGTTTTTCCCTCGTCGGGATTTTCATTGTCGCAGGCGACAAACGAAGATGCTGCCATAAGCAGCGCGATTACAATTTTTACTTGTTTCATTTTAAATTTATTTTTAGGATTATTCTTTACCATTTCAAAGTTGTTACCCTGATTTTTGCCTGTATTGTTCGTCCTGCCAAAGGATAATTCAGGTTGGTCAATTCTTTTGCATTGAGCAGGTTATGACATTCGAGCGAAAGCAGCAAGCGGCGGTCTAAAACGGCATACTCCGCGCCGACGGTATGAATACACGACGATGGAATAATGTAGTTTTGACTTGCTGTAAGGGCATAGCCATAATAATATTTGTCGGTGTATCCACCTTCGTAATAGAAGCGGTTGTATTGTCCTTTGCCTCCGAAAAGGTTGTCTTTACGGTAATCAAGCGACCAGTTGAGGAAAAATATCGGGATATGCGGCATCTGCTTGTCGTATGTTACGCTTGGCGTATTACTGCCCGGCACGTAGCGCATTTTGTCGATTGACTTCTGGTAAGTAGCGTTGAACATTACAAACCAGTCGCGGTTAATATCCCATTTCACTTCAGCGTCGGCGCCGTAGAGTTGCGTTTTTCCGAGATTATAGTTTGAGAGAAAACCGTTGCTGGAACGGAGCATCATCATGTCGGTAACATTCATCAAATAAACGTTTGCCTCGAATTGAAGGCGCGTAAAATTGCTGTAGTAACGGTCGAACATCACGCCGAGATTGTAGTTGTCCGCCTGTTCGGGACGCAACTTCGTATTCGGGACTGTTTTTACGCGGTCGCCCAGCAGTTCTTCGCTTCTCGGAAGACGGTAATTGTGTTCCAGTGCAAGTTTCAGTAGCCACGAGCGGGTAAAATCGTATTTGGCGGCAAGGCTGTATCCCCAGACCGATTTACTTTCGTCGGCTTCGACCGCGTCGGCGCTCATTCCGTAAGTCAAATCAACCGTCTGACCTGCTACGCGATAGTAGTAGTTGCGAGCCGTAAGTAAGAGCGTAAGCTTGTTCCATAGCCGCTGTTCCAGATTCATGGATGAAATAATATTGGTAACGTCGGCGCTGTATCCGCTGTAATTCGCCTGTTTGTAGCGGTCGGCTTCGGGGTCGTTAAATTCGGTTGTAACGAAGCGGAAATCGTTGTTCAGGTTGAGGCGCGTATTCGCAGCCAAATGATATTTCAGGTTGAGCGTGTAGCGGTAATCCTGCAATTTATCATTCGACAGATTGGGAATAGAACCCAGTTCGCCGCGATAGGAATTGGGCAGGCGCGTACCGTCGAAATTATAAATATAAGACGATGTGTCGTTCATGTGATTTATGCCAAAAGCGGCAAAGCCAATGAATTTCATATCTAATTTTCCGGTCAGGAAACCATGCTTTTCGAGCTTCGGCGTTGTTCCGGCAAGCCATCCCGAACTGACGGCATGTTGTATATTGGTCTGGACGCCCTGAATCTGGCGGTCGCTCGTGAAAAAGACATTTTCGATTTCAAATTCGTCAAAATAAGCGTCTTTAAATTCCAGTGTCCATGCTCCGTCCAATTTGCGGAAGCGGTCGTGGTCGCGCTTTATCGTCAGCCCATCAACGAATGGCGACTGCATCGTATAGTTGTTGAGCGAATGTTCGCCGCCAATCATCACTGCCGAATACATTTTGGCTTTTGGGAAATAATGCTTGTAAAGCAGGCTGCCCTCGTTTCCGCCGTAGGACTTGGCAGCGTACCACGCATCGTAGAAACTGCCTTGTGCGTCGATGGTTACGATATTGATAGCGCTACCCAAGCCGTCGCCGCCAAATTCGGGCGGAACGACACCTTTATATATCTCGATGCGGTCGATGAATTGCAGGGGTATGTCGTTGATACTGAACGAGCCGTCGGGGGTATTCAGGGCAAAACCGTCCATGTAGATTTGTACGCGGTTGCCTTCCAGTCCGCGCACGTTGATTTTCGTGTCGCCGGCGGCATTTCCTGTGCGGCGCACTTTCACGCCGGTCTGGTGATTAATGACTTCGGAGATAGACGTTCCGCGCCCCGCCAGCGCCTTGCCGTCGATAACCGATACGGGAACGCCTTGCTGCCGGGCTTCTTTTAAAGCTTTGCGTTCTTGCCTTGCTTCTATTGTTACTTCATTCAAAAGCAAGGTTGTATCAGCGGGATTTTGCCCGTTTACCTTTGCAGATGAAAAAATTATATATATTATCAAGGTATAAAATACGCCCGATTTCCCTACAAATAGGGATTGTACCTGTTTGGATAATACCGTATTTTTGCACATTCTTTTTAACGTTATATTTTGAGAGCGCAAAATTAGATATTGTAAGCGCTATGAAACTTACGCGAAAAGGAATTTGATTTTAATATAAGGGAATTTTTATGATAACACGATTGGCAAGCGCCGACCTGAAAGAAATGACAATGGAAATCCCTGCACTGTTGCTGTCGAAAAGCAGGGAGATGGAAACCGACCGGATTGTTGTCGAAAACCGGTATGTTGCCGCTTCGTTTCAAACCGTCAGGATGCCACTGTACGCTATCACGGACGCACAAATGCGAAGCCGTGAAGATTTGAAAGTTTATTCGCATACGGAAGCAAATGATTATATATGGTTTTGTGCAGCGTTGCAGGGAAATATCACGTCCATTTACAATCCGAACAAGGAGGAAACATGGCAAAGCGGGCAGGCTAACATGCTTACTTATAATGAGGTGGAAGGCTGTACTTGTTTCAGCAAGAATAAACCGTTCCGTATGCTTGAAATCATGCTGTCGCCTACTTATCTGGAACAGATTGCGTTGTCCTGTCCCGGAATGTTCGACGAAATGCTTGCACAGCATACATGCCGGACGTTTGTTAAGGCAAATTCCGACAATATCCGTTTTTGTCCACAGACAGGAAAGGCAATAAAGGAACTGCTTAATTATGAACTGCTTGGAAATATTGCGCCAATGTATCTTGACTCTAAAATAAGGGAAATTCTGTCGCTGTTCCTGTGCCGGTTGAGGCAAAAAGATTGCAGTTCATGCAACTGTTATTCTGCAAAAGACAATGATTTGTTGCTTCATGCAAAAGCAATCGTCGAGCAGCGCTATCTTCATCCGCTTTCGTTGCAGGATTTGGCGCACGAGCTTGGAACAAACGAATGTAAGCTGAAAAAAGGATTTAAAACATTGTTCGGCGCAACCGTATTCGGCTACTTGTTTAACTACCGCATGGAAATGGCTTGCCGCTACCTTTTGGATACGGACAGGACGGTGCAGGAAATTGCAGAATTGGTCGGCTACGAGTATCATTCGCATTTTACGACGGCTTTCAGGCGGAAGTTTGGCGTGTCGCCGGTGGAGTATAGGAATGGAGGCTAAAATGATACACTATTTGTGAGTGATTTATTATCAAAATGTATTAATTAAAGGTACTTTTGCCTAATTAACTCCATTTATTTTTGTCACTATTTGCTTTATGAATAAAATTATTTGGCAAATTATATAATATAACGTATGTTTTTTAATTATTGTTTGAATATAATGTCTATAATGGAGATTAATATGTCGATTTTATTATTTTTAGTCAAAACACTTGTACAACATGACATTTTTTGAATTTTGTTCTCCGAAAAAATCTTTATATCTTTGCACCATGTTTATGAAATAACATTTGAAAATAAACCATTTAACAAAATCTCAATTTGTTTGATTTTTTTCAAACCAGGAGCGCAGAGAAAATATTTTCTCTGCGCTTTTTGCTAAATCTAACAGCTTTTTTTGGATCATCTGCAAAACCATGTGTTTTGCGAGAAGGCGTGAAGCGCCAGTATCATTGTAGCCGTGTGCGCTTACGCACACGGCTACAAAGATGTTGCAGCTACGCTGCTTTTGTTCAGCACGGTTTAAAATAATTTGCAGAATAGCTGTTTTATGAAGTAACGCGAGAAAAGTTTTTTAAACGAGACACGTGCGCAAAGCATGAAAGCACGGCTTATAAAGCCGCATCAGCAGGAAAGCCATAGACACAGGGTTTTGCAGGTGAGCCTTCATAGTATCTCTTTTTTCTTATTACTGGATTGCTTCAAGCTTCGCTTTCGCAATGACGTTGTTTTGTGTGCGTCATTGCGAGCCGTTTACGCCGCGCCAGCTAATTCATAATTCCTAATTGTTTTCAGTTTGTTTTCACTTTTTTCCCAAAATACCGGCGCAAAGCAGTTGCCGACAGATTCATCAAAAGCACGATAAAGATAAGTACTAAAGCTGTTCCATAAGCGACAGGACGGGCAGCTTCAACGTCTGTGCCACTTGTAGCGATCACATACAGGTGATAAGGCAACGCCATTACCTGGTCGAAAATGCTTTTGGGAAGTTTGGGAAGAAAATAGGCGGCTACGGTGAATAAAATAGGCGCTGTTTCACCCGAAACGCGACCAATTGCAAGTATCAGTCCCGTGATGATATTAGGAAACGCCATCGGTAAGGTTACACGGGCAATTGTCTGCAATTTGCTGGCTCCAAGAGCTAAACTTCCTGTGCGATAGGAATTTGGAATTGCTTTTAGCGCTTCTTCCGTTGTGCGGATAATCAACGGCAAAATCAGCAAACCCAAAGTAAACGAGCCTGCAATGATAGAATCGCCAAATCCGAATGTATTGACAAACAACGCCATACCAAATAATCCGAAAACAATTGAAGGGATACTTCCCAGATTATTGGTCATGACACGTATGAACTTTACAATCAAACCGTTACCGGCATATTCATTAATATAAATACCTGACATAAGTCCTATTGGAAAAGCAAAAATGATACTTCCAATTATCAGATAAAGCGTTCCTATGATGGCTGGATATATTCCGCCGCCTGTCATACCGTCTGTCGGAACAGAAGACAAAAATTCCCAGCTAATTACGCTTATTCCCCTGTATATGATAAAACTAAGTATCCAGAAAAGTATGCCTGCAACTAATAAGCTCAGAATACGAAAGACGAGGAAAGCTATTTTTTGTTTTACTTTTTTATTCATTATTAAAGTCCTTTGTTTTGTTGCTTTTTTGAAATTATTTCTGCTGAAAGACTGATTATCATTGTTATAACAAACAAAATACATCCCAGCAGGAATAATGCCTGATAATGTATTCCACCGGCAGGAGCTTCGCCAAGTTCTGCGGCGATAGTTGCCGGAATAGTTCGCACAGATTCAAAGAGTGAATGGGGCATGATGGCGGCGTTGCCCGTAACCATCAACACAGCCATTGTTTCGCCAATAGCGCGTCCAATGCCCAGAACGATAGCTGCCATAATTCCCGACGTTGCATAAGGAACAATTACCCGATAAATTGTTTGCCAGTGTGTGGCGCCCAATGCTAAACTTGCTTCTCTCATCGCTTTAGGCGTATTTCGCATTGCATCTTCGGCAATTGTTATAATAGTTGGTAAAGCCATGATTGCCAGTATAAGACTGCCTGCCAGCGCTGTTTCGCCTACCGGCAAATGAAGCGTTTTTTGAATGAGCGGCACAAGGACTACCAGCCCGAAAAATCCGTAAACAACCGACGGTATTCCTGCCAGCAGTTCAATGGCAGGCTTCAAAATTTTTCGAATCCGTTCATTAGCAAGTTCCGACATATAAATTGCAACGCCAAGTCCTAATGGGAGAGCTATAAGAATAGCAAAAATACTTACCCATAACGTACCTGATATTAATGGAAGTACGCCAAATTGCGACGAAGGCGTAGCTGTCGGCATCCATTCTTTACCTCCAAAAAAGTCGAGCAGGGTTATATTTTGCGAAGGCAGGATTTTTATGGCATGATTATCAGCCGGTGCATATTTCTCCGGAATAAAGGCAATTATGGCGGGATTCCGGCTAATAACTTCGCCTAATTTTTGAGGAAGCAGTTCGTAATCTTCTCCAAATTCTTCTTCCGCATATAACGAAAAAATATCATTAAAGCGGAACAGCATAATTTCATCGTCTTTTCCGCCAATTGCTTTCCAGTTGGTAATTTCGGAATCGAAAATATCTTTAATTTCTTTGGCATGAATCCTTTCCACAGGATTTGTAGCATGTACGCAAAGAACGTATCCTTTTTCTACTGCCGAATTTTGGAACAAACCAAACCCTTCCTTAAATAAAAAAGCTATAATCAGCAAAATAGCAAGACTGGTTATACTCCCGCTCAGGGTAAATATGCTTTCAATAATGCGTTCTGTAATCCGTCTGAACAATTTATTCATATATTAATTATAATACATAACTTTCCGCAACAAAAGTAGCGGCTGAAAATTACATATTACATACGTTATTGTTACAAAACAGTTACGATTAATTCAAATCTTTTTTCCTGCTGAAAGCCAACAGTCCGAAAATAACAAATAAAGCATTGATAATCAACAATTCATATCCCAACTTGTAATTAATTGTCGCCTTTAAGGTTTCATTCAAGGCAAAACACAAGACAGGAGAAAGGATGCAGATATACGGGACAGATTTGTCGCGGGTTGATTTTTTGAATAAAAGTCCAAATGCAAACAGTCCTAACAGAGGTCCGTATGTATATGAGGCAATCGTGTAGATAGCGTCTATCACGCTTGTATCATTAATGGCTTTGAAGAGCGCCATTATTCCAATAAAGATCAGCGAGATGGATAAATGAACGTATAACCTTATTTTTCTGGCTTTCTTTTCCTCATATTCTGCAACTTTTAAAATATCAACGCATACGGAAGTTGTTAATCCTGTCAGGGCAGAATCGGCTCCGGCAAACGTGACGGCTATAATTCCAATAATGAAAAATATAATGGCAAGCGAGCCAAAATGACCGGCAGAAATAAGTTCAGGCAAAACATCGTCGCCCAAGTGCGGCAAAGAAATTCCGTTTGTGGAAGCATAATTCAGGAGCAGGATTCCGAGACAGAGGAAAATTAAATTTACCGGAATGAAAAACAGGCTGTAAGTGCATACGTTTTTTTGCGCCTCTGACAAACTGCGGCAGGAAAGATTTTTCTGCATCATTTCCTGATCGATACCTGTCATGGCAACAGTAACAAACATGCCACTGATGAACTGCTTTAAAAAATGACGCGGCGAATGCCAGTCGTCGAAAACGAAAATTCGCGAATGGGGACTTTCTTTCACAGAGGCGACAATTCCTTGAAAATCAAGATGCAATCCTTTAGCAACCTGCCAAAAAATAATAATCAGGGCAATGATGAGGCAAAGCGTCTGCAAAAGATCTGTCCATACAATTGTTCGCACTCCGCTTCTGTAAGTATACAGCCATATCATAAGTAAAAATCCTGATGCTGTGAAAATAAAAGGTATCTTCCATGCGTCAAAAATATATGTTTGCAGAATTAACACGGCAACATAAAGTCGTGCGGCAGCTCCAATTGTTCGCGACAGGAGGAAAAATCCTGCGCCTGTTTTGTAGGCATTTTTTCCTATGCGCCTGTTCAGATAAGTATATATGCTGGTTACATTTAATTTGTAATAAACAGGAAGCAAAACGAATGCTATTATTGCATATCCAGGCAAAAATCCCAGAACCATTTGCATATAAGTCATGTCGAATTTTCCAACCATTCCAGGAACTGATACAAATGTAACGCCTGACAATGAAGATCCTATCATTCCGAAAGCCACAATATACCAGGGCGATTGCCGGTTGCCAAGAAAAAAAGCCATATTCCCCGAATTTTTTTTCCCTGTAACACTGGAAATCAGAACCAGAACCCCAAAATAAAACAAAACTACAAAAAAAATCAACCCTCCACTCATATTAATTCCTAATTCTTAATTCTTAATTGTTTGCCAGCAAATTGTAAATATCCTTTTGAGCATGTACAGGGGCAGAACCGTCTTTCTTTTTTGGGATATTATTTAAATTTTCGTCTATAATGCAAGATTTTACATTATCATTCAACTGAATCTTTAATATGCTGATAATAGTCTGTTTAATTCCATTATCAAGAACAGGGAACGCCGTTTCTATCCTGCGATACAGGTTACGTTTCATCCAGTCGGCAGATGTCAGGTACACATTTTCTTCTCCGTTATTATAAAAGTACCAAACACGCGAATGTTCCAAAAACATGTCAACTATGCGGGTAATATGTATATTCCTGCTGTATGGCTGATTAGGAACAATACAGCATATCCCCCTGATAATCAGGTCGATTTTAACTCCTGCCTCGCTTGCCTTGTAGAGTTCGTCGATCATTGCCGGATCTTGCAAACCGTTCATTTTTAATATAATATGACTTTTATTGTGTGATTTGGCATGTTTGATTTCCCGATGGATAAAACTTTTTAATTCGGGGAGCATGTTGAACTGCGTAACCAGGAGTCTGTCGAATTTGATTAACTTTTCCTGTCGCTTCAAAATATCAAACAGTTGATAGATTTCTTTGGTTAACTTTTTGTTAGACGTCAGTATAGCCATGTCGGAATAGAGGCGCGCCGTTTTTTCATTGAAATTTCCGGTACTAAGGTAGGCATACGATTTGCCTGATTTTCCAGCCACTGTTTTTTCCGTAACCAAAGCCACTTTTGCGTGAACTTTCAGTCCTGGTAAGCTGTAAAGTATGCGTATACCTGCATGTTGCATCATTTCGGCGGTGTAGAGGTTGTTCTCTTCATCAAAACGCGCTTTTATTTCAACGAAAACCGTTACTTTTTTACCATTTTTTGCCGCATTAATAAGATTGGTTATGATTTCAGAATCTTGAGCAACCCTGTATTGCGTTACCATAATTTCTTCTACGCGCGGATTGGTCGATGCTTCCATCAGAAAGCGGATAAAATAATTGAATGTATGATATGGATAAAAAAGGAAAATATCTTTTTTCTGAATAACGGGAAATACCCAGTCTGCCTGGTCTAATTCGGGTATCCTGATAGGTATTAACGGTTTACGCTCCAATTCTTTTCCGGAAGGATTGGGTAATTTGATCAAATCCTCCATATTCAGATGAATATTGTCGGGAATCAAATCTTCCTTGAAAATCTGAAAAGTATCGCAAACATACTCCAAACATTCCTGAGGCATTTGGCGGTCATAGACAAAACGGCTCAAATCGCCTATTTTGCGTTTTTTTATCTTCTTTTTGATAGTTTCCACAATATTACCCGCTTTTTCTTCTTCGATATAAATATCAGCATCGCGAGATATTTTTATATTGTAGCTTCCTTCAACAGTATAGCCTACGAAAACATGCGGTAAATTAGCTGAAATAACGTCTTCGGCAAACATAAAGTAATATTTTCCATCAAGGCGGGGAAGTTCGATGAAACGCGGAATTTTGGCATAAGGAATCTTTATTATAGCGTAACATCTTGTTTTTGCGTCTTTTTTTCTTAATTGCACGACCTGATATAACCGGTTGTCGCGAATAAAAATTTTCACATCGTCTTTCATAAGCATCACGGGTTGAAGGAATGGAAATATTTCTTCGGTGAAATAGTTTTTCACAAATTCCCGATGTTCGGGCTGCAACTTACCGTCCATTGAAAGGATGATATTTTTATTTGCCAGTTCGGGCAGTATTTCGTTGTTGAAAATCCGAAAAAACTCTTTCTGTTGCCGCGTGACCTCTATTTTTATCTGTTCAAGGGTTTTTTCGGCTTCGGCGGGATCTTCATCCGAATGGACTTTCTTCATGATCACCCCCCTGTGTTCTGCTACCCTGATTTTGTAAAACTCTTCCAGATTGGAAGCATGAATTGAAAGAAACTTAATTCTCTCATAAATCGGAAGACTAATATCGCCCGATTCAAGTAAGACTCTGTAATTAAAAGAGAGCCAGCTAATATCACGGTTAAAATATGAATACCCCATAATCTGATTCAAGATTTCGTACAAAATTAATAAATATTTTTGATTTGCGGGCAAAGAAATCAATTTTTTTCTATCTTTGCCAAAGTATCTTTTTAATTATGTTAAGCAAAAATAAAATCAAGTTTATAAAATCGCTGGAAAATAAAAAGTTCCGTGATGAATCTGCCTGTTTCCTTGCAGAGGGTAACAAGCTGGTTAATGATATTTTGGCTTTCTTTGATTGCGAATTGTTGCTTGCAAAAGCGACATGGTTAGCCACGCAGGGCAATGTTAAGGCAAAAGAACTTTTGATTGTGGAAGATGAAGATATTGCCAAAGCAAGTTTGTTAAAAACTCCGCAAGATGTAATCGCCGTTTTCAGGAAACGGGAAAATGTTTTTTCGAAAGAAGATTTGAAGAATGAGTTAACTCTGGTTTTAGATGGAATACAGGATCCAGGTAATCTTGGGACTATCATTCGTTTAGCTGACTGGTTTGGAATAAAGCATATTGTCTGTTCTGAGGATACTGTCGACGTTTATAATACCAAAACCGTTCAGGCGACAATGGGAGCGCTTGCCCGTGTTAAAGTTTTTTACGCATCACTGCCTGAAATGATAGACAGTATGAAAGAAATTCCGGTTTACGGAACTTTCCTTGACGGCGACAACCTGTATAAATGCGAATTAAGTCATAATGGGTTGATTATCATGGGAAACGAAGGGAAAGGCATTCGTCAGGAATTGGTTAACAGAGTGAACAGCCGTTTGTATATTCCTAATTATCCGCCTGATTCTGAATCAACAGAGTCGTTGAATGTGGCAGTTGCTACGGCTGTTGTCTGCGCGGAATTTCGCAGAAGACAAATCTATTCCGTCTAAATGATACAGAGCAACAGATGAGCCGAGACAGATTTCTTTTAACGGCAAGCGAGCAAGTAGTTCAAAAATACTGACTTCCGGATAATATTTTCCGTTTAGGATGTTAATCAGTTCATTTGCTGTTGAATAATCATTTTTGTTCAATACAATGATTACTCCATTGAAAAATGCAATACCTGCTGTTTCTTTTTCTAACGGACAAATGGTTTTTAACCTGTTGCTGTCGTCAATTGTTATCAGGTGAAGTTTATATATCTTGCAGACAGGCAAATAGATATAATGCGCTGCAAAACTTTTCATCTTTCCTCACCACTTGAAATTAAATCCAAAACTTAAAACCTCGCTTATTTGAAAATACCCCAGTTTAGCATCTTTCACGATTCCCGGACTGTCGTCGAAACGTGGATAAAAATAAAGTCGCGTGGAAAAATAGCGGCTGAGCGACAGGTTTAACTCGTTTTCAGATTCAATAATCACTTTTTCATAATTAGTAAACAGTTTGAAACGGGAAGTATAGCTAATTTCCCTGTTGAAATTGATAACTAACTTAGCATTTATTGTAGAACCCAAATCCAGTAAATGATTTTTCCCTTCTTCAATGCCGAATCGTGTTTCATCTATTATTTTGTTGGATACATGAGTGTATTGAGCAGACAAAAGCGATATATCTGTGGAAAGACTGAGCTTTTTGTATTTGTTTTTAACGAAATCTTTGTCTAACTGGTATTTCATACCTAATAAACCCACATTGATTATCAGAGGCGACGTAAAAGAAGAAATTATCTCATCCGAATTTTCCTTGTAATTTTTAAACAGCTGCGTTTTAATTTCCACGTTGGTAGAATAAGACCAGTGATCTTGAAAAGCGCGTATTCCAAAATCGCCATAATAGCGTAGCAAATCGTCGCCTATTTTGAAGCTGCGCAATGTGTCATTAGGATTGGTATGAAAACTTAATTTCCATTCAATGAAGTTATTGAATTGTATATTGTCTTTTTTGTAATTAGCCGTATAATTATGAACGCTTATTAAATTAAGATTTCCAACCCCGCCTTTGTACCAGTTTTCAGAGATATAATTTTGGGAAAACTGAACTAAATTGCTCCCGCCCCGTATCCAATAGATTTTTTTAGGTTTAAAAATGCCGGGCAAATCTACATTATTATAATCAGGATCATACTCAGTCTTGAATGTTTTTGTTAAAGGATCGGGTTTAACTTCGGTAATCCGTTCTACATTATCTGGAAAATCGCTCGCTTTATACTTAACTAATTCTATATGATTCCTTAACAGATTGCGATATGCTTTTCTTCGCAACCGGTCAACAAAACGTTTTCCTTCCGATTGAATATAAATTGTATCCGGCGTGAAAAAAATATTTACATTATTATTCACTAAAACAGGAAGTTTCAGGGACATATCATCCATAAATTTCCCGTCAAAAACTACCGGTAAAAAATAAGGATTATTGCCAAAATCTTCTTCGGCAACAAGCGCGTTTAAATATAAAGAACTTAAATCCACATAATCAGCAAGAGATTCCATAAAAGTGTTCATGCTTTTTTCTTCGTTCTGCGAAAAAAGTTGAACAGAATGAAAGCAGACAAACGTAGCTGCGACAATAAAATATTTTTTTATATTCTTATAAGATAACATAACCTCAAATCTTGTTGTTTTCGTGGTCAAATTTACACATTTTTTTTATTGTGGCAATGAAATACTTTTCTTTTGTGTATTTTTTGTTTTATTTTTCATCAGATAA
>JAIRPX010000060.1 GCA_031256775.1 Dysgonamonadaceae bacterium | reverse complement strand
CAATGTCGGCAATGCTTGCAAACAATATTTTGCAGAACGAAGGAGAAAGATTTTTTGACTTCAAAAATTCGCTGTATGAATCTGTATTTTATAAGGACGTTGAACTTTTTGTCTCTACTCTAAATCGTTTTCTGGCGAGCATTCCCTACGATGATTTTGCAAAATCGGCGCGTCAAAGCATAAGATCATATAAAAATCATGCTCACGAATGGTTGTACCGCTCATCATTGTTGGCTTTTTTTCGCGGTGCAGGTATAATGGCTTTTGGCGAAATGCACACCAACAAGGGGCGCTCCGATATTGTGCTGACCAATCGTGGGCGCACTTTTGTACTTGAAATAAAAGTAGCATATACATCTGAAGAAATTTCAATAAAACTTGCTGAGGCAAAAAAACAGATGCTTTCATGCAATTATGCTGCATCATATACCGACACAATAAGCCTCGCGCTGATAATTGACGATACACAACGACAAATTGCCGTGAGCGAAGAGGTAAAATAAGCTTATAACATTTATTAACATTTGTGAGGCTGTCAAAATAAAAGTGCATGAAAAATAGACAGGATTAGCTTTGTTGACGGGTTGAGCTGAGATACCTTTAACAAGAGCAGTAATCCGACAGAGGGCAAGTTCGGGCAGGGCAAAATGGGTTATGGCTTACTATATCAAAACCAGGTTACAGCAAACGAGTCACGTTAGCGAAGCAATTAAAGGAAATACAAAATATACGTTGAATAAGGCTATAATTTAACAAAGCACCTGCAAATTCATTATAGAAATCATCGTGTACTAAAATACGCCGATGGTATGGAAGGCAGGAGAACAATCTCCCTGCCTACTCAATTTGGACATACTGTGCGGATACATAACCTCTTTTTCCTTCATATTCTACCGGCATCCAGCTGTTTTTCACAGTTTCACCGGTTATGATTACAACATCACCTCTTTTGAGCGTCTTGAGTGTTATACTGTTTTCAGAAGGCGCATCTCGCAATCTCAATGTATTAGCAGTTATAGTTCCCTTGAGAATATCAGCAGCAACTGTTTCAGTTTTCGGCTGATAATACGAATAATCCATTTTATCCAACCATTTTTTTATTAGTGAATATCCTAACCACAATGCAATTAGAACGAGAACTGTATATCTAAGCCATTTAACGCTCCATATACCGTCTATTATTACCTTGATAAAAGACATGCAGTACATTGCGATTAACGAAACAAAATAAAGGATAACGCCCCAAAGTAAAGCCCACCAGAACCCTTTATCAACCCATATACAAATGACTGCAATAGTAGAAATAATCCATGGAGCAAATATAATATTATCCCAAATAAACGAAAGCGTTTTCTTAACGAAAGGTGTGTTATCCTTAATTTTGCCGTCAACCCACTTCACAGGTTTGGAACTTCCATCGGCATAGAACATTATTCCGCGTCCGTTGAGTCCGTTATCCGTATCCTCCCATGTACCTTCATAGCGGTCGCCATCGTTCCACAATATAACGCCGCTTCCATGTCGTTCATCATCAAGATAATCTCCAGTATCGGTACGTTTAGTTGATGCGTAATAGTATGTGCCATGTCCGGTACGCTTGTGATCTTTCCATTCGCCGCGATACCAGTCTCCGTTGCTGTATCTCATTTCGCCTTGTCCATGAGCGCCGTTAGTGTTCCATTCGCCGGTGTATTTACTGCCATTTGCCCAGGTCATTGTACCACGTCCTGTACGATTGTTGTTTAGAAACTGTCCTACATCCGTACGCTGGTATTCTGCGTAGTAATACGTACCCTGTCCCATTCGATTACTGTTTTGCCAATTACCACGATACCAGTTGCCATTAGCCCACCGCATTTCGCCCAGTCCATGCGGCTGATTGTCTTTTACGTCGCCTGTGTAATAACTGCCGTCAGAATAATCAATGCGTGGTGTTCCTGATGATGTTGTAGGAGGCGCAGGTGGCGTTTGACGCGGCGTTGATGCAGATGCGAATGCTCCGCCGGTTTGTGATCCGCTTGATGTACGGCTAATGTTTCCTCCACGTCCAATATTTCGCATTTCCTGCTTGAACTCCTGAAACTTGTCCGCCTCTTTTGTATAGTATTTGTCGCAAAGGGCGGAAAATTCTTTAAGGGCAGCCTGCAAATCTCTGTTATTAACATGCAGGTTAAGATTATTTTTGATATTTTTTATCAGGTCTTTACTTTCGTCGGGTTCGAAACTGCCGTTGCGCCAATGATCGCACAAAACGCCAAACGCCGATTCTTCCTCCGTAGTCAGTTCTGGGTTTACGCCATTTTGCGCTTCTTTGATACGTCGGGTAACTTCCTGCCATTTTTTTAAATCTGATTTTGAAACCATTATATTTCAGCTATTTATTCGATTATCATCTTACCTATTCTCTGTGCAGCTTCAGCAAGATCTGCTTCGCCGCGTACGCCTGTAATTCTTAACGTAAAATCAAGCGGAGCTTCGCCTGCCATTTCTGAATGAACCGACAAGATACCTTCGTCGTCGATTTCAAATACTACATTGACCGGCGTTCCTTTCGGATAGCCGCCTGCCTTTCGGAGTTGCATTTTACGGTCTTCAAGTTTTATGGCATGGCGTTCTTCAATAATTCTGTCTTTTTCCGTATCTGTAACATCTGACTCATACACGCACATCGAAACGCAAGTCTGTCCATCTTCGTTTAACGTAAATGTTTCAACGGCTTTAGCAGGTAAAGACGTGTTGGCAAAAATCATATTTTTAACATAATTATCTACAATATCGGTGCCGTATGTTTTACTCGTAACATTTACTGTTTTTACGCGATTCCCTTTACTAAGAAATGCCGGTTTTTCAGCTTCTCCTGTTTCGTCGTTTTCCCATTCGCCAACGGCTTTTACCCATGCTTCATTCAGGGCATATTTTGCCGCTCCTTTTGCCACACATTCGTCGGGATCGTCGAGTCGGGCGTTTACACCTAATTCAGCATCTACACGCTTTTTTACCTGTGGCATACGCGAGGAGCCTCCAACGAGCAATACTTCGTCGATTTTACCAAATCCTTTTTCTTGAGCAATGTCAAGCAGTTTTCGTGTAAAGTCAATTGTTTGGCTCAGCAGCGTTTCCGTTTCGTCATCAAAAATATTGCGGGTAATTTCCACTTTTGAACTGACGCCGTTCCATGTTACGCTTGCTTTAACACTGTCTTTAGCCGTGAGGGTTTTCTTTTTTGCTTCGGCTTCGAGAAGCAATTGATTTGTGAGACGCGAGTCGGAGTTTAGATCGTAGTCAGTGCCGTGTTCCTCGTTGTAAGCATTGAGAATATATTCTGCCATTTTCATATCCCAGTCGTAGCCGCCGAGTTTGTGGTCGCCACCAGTAGCAATTACCTTTACAGTCCCACTTTCTACGCGAATAACAGTAACGTCGAATGTGCCGCCGCCGAGGTCGTAAACCATAATGATTTTTCGCGAGCCGTCGTCAACTCTCATTCCATAGGCAATAGCCGCGGCTGTAGGTTCATTAATTATTGCAAGCACATTTAAACCTGCCATCTGTCCTGCCTGTTTGGTTTGCAAACGTTCTTTCGTACCAAAATATGCAGGACAGGCTATTACTACGTCCTTTATTGGTTCGGGCGAATCTGAAGCAGCATTGGCATCCTGTACAAGTTTTTTCAGAATCATTGACGAGATTTCTACGGGATCGAAACCGCCGGGAAATCTTGTTGGTTTGCTGAAACTGCCATCAACGCCTATTTCTCTCTTTATGAATGCCACTGTTTTTTCGGGTTCATCGGCAGACAGGCTTTTCGCCTCCTTGCCTACTACAACGTTGTCGCCGTCTATATAAACGACGGAAGGAGTAATTACATCGCCCTCTTGATTACGAATTACAACTGCCTTGTCAAATTCATCAATCTGTGATATACAGGAATATGTCGTTCCCAAGTCTATTCCATAAACTAATCTACTTTTGTCCATTTTATTTTTTAAATTATATTCATATCCATTAATTTATAAACTGCTACTTCAGGTTGTTTGAGCATACGCTCGTTGCTTACATCAATGAATCCAACATTGATGCATTCTGCAATTTTTCGTTCATTATCAGGTGAATCGGCAAATACGGATTTTACCGATTTTTGCAGACGGGGATTAAATTCTTCGCCCGCTTTGGGCGACACTGTTTCCACATCGTAGTCGTATAGCAAGTCTTCAAGATTGCCTGCGAAGTTTTTGTACTCTTTGAGCAGCGTGGGGAAGAGCGCGGCTTTGTCTGTCGTTTCGTCTTTTAGTTTTGCTTCGTAGAAACGATACTGGTCTGTAATTTTACCGTGCTGATGGATAATACTTTTCAGCAGAGGAGAAATGATGTCGCGCCGTAATCCATTTTTGTACTTTTGCAATTCTTCGTGTAAGTCGTTAAACTGCTTTTCCTTGTGTGCAAATTCCTGCATCTGTTCGAGCAATTGCTGTACCTTGCTTTCAATGCTTGCAATTTCTGCGCTGATTTTAGAGTTACATTCCTGCAAAGCGCTGTCTGAGGTTGCAACAGGAGGAATAACAGCCACTACAGCTTGATCGCCTGCCATAATATTTCTGACAATGTTTGTCAAAAGAGGACGTAATTCCTCAATGATTTTACCGACTAATTCGGTTTCCTGGAAATTATCCATAACTTTTAAAATTAATAGTTTTTTTATTTTCTTTGTTATTAAATTTTTGCATTCTTGGGTGGAAATCGGTTATGCTACCTGTAATCATACATAAAGAAATCCACTTTTTTTTGAGAAAAAAAAGTAAATCCGATATAAATAATTGAAATAAAATCAGTATATTTTGCGCCCGCGCGACCTCAGGTTTAAATGTGTGTGTGTGTGTGTGTGTGTGTGTGTGTGTGTGTGTGTGTGTGTGTTTAAGAAATAACTCCACTTATGCAAACATAAGCAGTTAAATATATCTAACTTGTCGATATTTGTTATAGCATAACTCATACTTTAGCATTTGGGTGAAATTATTTGCAAATGTAATGTTTTTATTTCAATAAATACAAGAAATATTTGTAATAATCAATTTTGTGAACAATTTTATTTTCATCAACCGAAAACTGTTTAAAATTTATACACTGCACGATTTCCTCGTGTCCCATTTTTTGTTCCCCGTGTCTCATTTAACAGCAGCCCCTATGTAAAGCCTATATGCCTATTATTATCCAATTTTTCCGTCTGGCAAAAGCGATGTAAATCGGCAAATGATAAAATATCGCCATATAATATATTTTCGACGGTATATTTCCGCGATATATTTTCTATTTCACCTCCGCTAAAATCGTAAGCCTCAGCCAGTTCTTTTGCTTCCTCAGGGTTTAGGGCGGGAATAAGCGCTTGCCATATTTCTTTTCGCGTTTCTGCTGTTGGTTTTCTAAATTCAATTTTATATAAAAACCTGCGTTCAAAGGCTTTGTCCAAGTTTTCGGTTAAGTTGGTCGTAGCAATCATTATTCCTTCTAAATTCTCCATTTCCTGCAAGACAATGTTTTGCATCGCATTCATCGCACTGTCAGCGCTTTGCTGGACGTTTACCCGCCTGCTGATAACAGCGTCGGCTTCATTAAACAGTAAAATCGGAGTAATTTCACTGTTTTTTGAATATTCGCGGTAGCTGTCGAAGATTTTTTTCACCTGTTTTTCACTTTCGCCCACCCACATGCTTTTAGTTTCGCTAATATCAACCATATAGATGTTGCGATTGGTTTCTTTTGCAATCTGATAAACTGTTTCCGTCTTGCCCGTACCGGGTGCGCCATAAAAAATGCAGGCAAAGCCTTTTTTCATTCCTGCTGCAATCAGTCGTTGCTGGATTTCGGGGAAACGTTCCCTGTCTAACAATTTCGATAATGAGTTTATCTGTTCGCGTTCCTGCTGGTTATAAAACAGCGCTTTTCGTATAATATTCCTGTAATCAATAATATTGTTAAAATCAGGGATATATTTTTCAGTAATATTGTTTGCCGCCTGCTTTTCTTTTTTTTCTGGTAAAACGCCTGGAATAAAAGTTGTTATGGCTTTTGTTGTCAAGCAGTACTGTTTTTGCGAACGCGACTGACTTCGCGGAAGGCTTGGCAATCCCGTATCCGACGGGGAAAGTATGGTTTTGATATATCCGTATTTAAAAGCCTGATGTTCTTCCTGTAACATCAAAAGCTGCACTTCGCGAAAAAGAATTTTACTGTCGAATAATTCTTCAATATCCGATAATTTAACCCATTCTATATGATTATTTATTAATAAATGGAAAAATAAAAGCAAAATAACTTTTTCCTCATTTGTCCATTCGAGATTTTTAATATTTGTTGCAAATATTGTTGTATTATTAACTAACAAAACATTCAATTTAGACGACAGCATAGTGAAAGATAAATCAGTATTGTTGAAATATTCGTTCATTTTTTCAAATAATTCATCAATGGTCATATTTGGTTCGGCTGAAAGTTGCGTCGCCATTGTTTGAGGCGTATTATATTCTGCTTTTGCAGTTTGCAATATTTTAGCGAGCTGTTCCTCCGAAATTTCATTTCGCGAATACAGCAGAGCCTGCGGATTTGTCTTGATGGCATGTTTGTCTATTTTTGAACGGAGTATCAAACCTTCCAAATTTGTACACCGGCTCAATGCAACATATACCTGCCCGTGAGTGAAAGCAGCTCCTACATCGGCTATTACATGATCAAAAGTAAGCCCCTGACTTTTATGCACCGTAATTGCCCATGCCAGCCGGACTGGATACTGCTGAAAAGTACCGATAATTTCTTCTTCAACTCTGTTTTTCATTCTGTTCCACGAATAACGGATATTTCCCCATTCTTCTATTGACACAGGAATAACTCCAAGTTTGGTTTCTACAAGCAATCCTTCCGGCGTGATTTGAGTAATTTTACCCATTAAACCATTGTAATACATCGGAAACCTGTTTTTAACAAACATAATCTGGGCGCCTGTTTTCAAATGTAAAATCTGGTTGGTGGGCATAATTTCTTCAGGAAAAACGCCCGTGATTTTGGCTTCAAATATTTTTTCTTCGGCGGGCAACTGCGCTAACTTATTTCGATTGATGTCATCAACAATACGGTTATGAGTTGCCAGAGTGATATATGTTATTGATTCTTCATGTTGAAAATCAGGCAAATAACGCGAATGTAACAACATATTGTCGCTTTCATTCACCGTATTCATACGAATATGATTCAACAAATCTACAAATTGCCGTTCTTTTTGCCGATAGATAGTTTTAAGTTCAAGATATACAGGTGGATTATCCTGTATCACATGCGAATGGAAAAAGAATGGGCTGTCGTAAAATGTTTCCAGGATTTTCCATTCTTCGTTGCTGGCAATGGGTGGCAACTGAAAAGCGTCTCCAATAAGCAGAACTTGCACTCCGCCAAACGGCTCATTTTCGCAATCGCGCACCCAGCGCAATACTTTATCAACTACGTCAACTAAATCGCAGCGCAACATGGAAACCTCGTCAATAATCAGCAATTCAAGCGATTTAATCAATTGCATCTGGTTTTGCCTGAAATGAAAAAAATCGGCAATAGTACGCTGATCCGATTCATTGTCGGGAGCTTTTCGCCGCAAGCGGGTATCGTCGGGCGTGTAAATACTTCTACCTATATGGAAAAAGGAATGGACGGTTTGTCCGTTGGCATTTATTGCCGCTACACCTGTCGGAGCAAGGACAACCATCTTTTTATCAATAGTTTGACGTATATGCTTCAAAAAAGTAGTCTTACCAGTACCAGCTTTACCTGTTAAAAACAAATTTTTATTTGTAAACCTGATAAATTCAACTGCCTGATTGAACGCTGTATTGTTGTTATCTAATTCAATATTATTGACTTCCATAAATTATGCTACGCATTATTCAATAAATTCATATACAAAAATACGGTATTTTATAAACATTTTATACCTGATAATACAAAAACATTGATTTTAATGCGTAGCATCCGGCAAAGTAGTGCATAATTTTACATTCTGCTCTGCACTTCCGCCACAACTTCTCCGTCGAACAAGTTTATAATCCGGTGAGAATACGAAGCGTCGTGTTGCGAGTGAGTAACCATCACAATAGTAGCGCCTTCCTTGTTCAGTTCACTAAGAAGCGTCATCACTTCGAGACCGTTTTTGGAATCAAGATTACCTGTTGGCTCATCGGCAAGAATGAGTTTGGGATTTGCAACTACGGCGCGGGCAATGGCAACGCGCTGCTGCTGACCTCCCGACAGCTGATTTGGGAAATGTTTTGCGCGATGACTGATGCTCATACGCAGCAAAGCCGCTTCTACGAGCTTCTTGCGCTCGGCTTTCGGAATTTTCATGTAAACCAGTGGAAGTTCTACATTCTCAAATACATTCATTTCCTCTATCAGGTTGAAACTCTGGAACACAAAGCCTATTTTCCCTTTGCGTTCCTGTGTACGGCTGTTTTCTTTCAGACTGCCAACTTCCTTTCCGTCGAGAAAATATTTTCCCGAAGTAGGGTTATCCAATAAGCCGAGAATGTTCAGCA
>JAIRPX010000001.1 GCA_031256775.1 Dysgonamonadaceae bacterium | reverse complement strand
AAAGGTATGGGGTTGCGCAACATCCGTGCCCGCGTAACCGCTATTAGCGGCGAACTGCTGATAGATTCAAAAGCCGGTGTGGGAACGGAAATCAGTATTGAGTTGAGAATTGAGAGTTGAGAGTTGAGAGTGAAAAAAGAAAAAATACAATATACAATGGAATCAAAAAATAACTCTCAACTCTCCCATCTCAACTCTCAACTAATTAAAGTGGCGGTAGTGGATGACCACAAGATTATCGCCGACGGGCTGGAACGGCTAATCAATGAATCGGGAACGGCCTCCGTCGTCGGCAAGGCATACTCTGTCGCCGGATGCCGGGAACTGCTGAAAAGCAAACAGCCGCAAGTACTGTTGCTCGACGTCAGTATGCCGGATGGAAGCGGCATTGACCTGTGTCCGAAAATCAAGGCGGAATACCCGCAGGTTAAGGTGCTGATGCTGACAAGCTACGGCGAGCTTGTTACCATTACCCGCGCTTTGGATGCGGGGGCAGATGGTTATGTTCTGAAAAATTCCATGCCGGAAGAACTGCTTGAAGGTATTCATACCGTCGCATCCGGCGAACGCTTTTTGTGCGAGGAGGTAAATGCTACGCTTTCAAAAAACGAAAGCAACCCGATGGAACTCACCCGCCGCGAATTGGAACTGTTGCAATTAATTGCCGACGGGCTTACCCTGCCTGAACTGGCCGACAAAATGTGCCTGGGCGTTCAGACTATCCGCAGTTACCGTAAAACGCTGAACTTTAAACTTAGCGCACATAACACGGCGCAATTAGTGCAGAACGCCAAGGCGTTGAAGTTAGTGTGAGAAATTATTGTTTGTCTACAATATCATTTAATGATACAAAATTAGTTTACTTTGAGTTACAGGAGGTTATGCGTAATGACGCAAACGGCAGACAAATAAGGACTTATGCACCAATTGCGTTTTACGGCAATGGTAATGATATGGAAACCGAACTTTGTCTTACCTTTGTCTTCCGGTGGCTTTGATTGCCCCGGCAGACAGGACGGACAAGGGGTATTACCTGCACATTATCAAACGGTTGGCACTCTCTGGCTGTTAGTTGCTTTTGGATTAGACTTTTATTTTATACAATCCAGATAATCAAATAAATCACAAAAATCAAAGTTCAGACAGTAGTATTAATTAAAACATAAAAAATTATGATTTACGGTTACATCCGCGTAAGCACCGACAAGCAAACTGTCGAAAATCAACGGTTTGAAATCAACCGTTTTTGTGAAGAAAAAATAATGGTGGTCGATAAATGGATTGAAGAAACCATCGGTTTGTCGGCAGAAATTGAGCGCAACCTAATTTCTCAGCGGACGAAAGAAGCGCTTGCCCGAAAACGTGCAGAAGGTGTTGTTTTAGGACGTCCGAAAGGAAGTAAATCGAAAGTCAAAAAACTTACAGGCAAAGAAGCAGAAATCAAAACCTGTTAGACAAAAAAGTTGCCAAATCTGCCATTGCCCGGATTTTGGGTGTACATCGACTGACGATAGCGGAGTTTGTGAAAGAGATGACATAAAATCGTCAAACGAATGGGCGTACATCGCTCAACATTAAGGCGTTTTTTGATGGAAGGATAAAAACCGTATCTTTGCAGTCATATTGTCGATGTATTATGACAGTTACAATTAGAAATACAATTCATAATCGTTACCAATTGAGAAAACTCTGCATACAAGATTCCGTTTTTAAGATGATTTGAGAAAAACATTTTGTACCTTTGCAAAATATTATTTGAAAAGTCATGATCAGTATTCTTGAAAAAATAATAAGCGCCAAACGGCAGGAAATAGCTTGTCATAAAGAGCTTACCAGCCTGGAATCTTTGAAAAAAATGTCTAAAAAAAAGACAGAAATCCGTTCTTTCCGGCAATCGTTGCTGGATTCTCCAACAGGTATTATCTCGGAATTTAAAAGGAAATCGCCGTCAAAAGGCTGGATCTTTCAGGAAGCCCGTATTGAAAAGATTGTGCCTGATTATGTTGCTTTTGGAGCAACTGCGCTGTCTGTTCTGACCGACGAACCTTTTTTTGGCGGCTCACTTAATGATTTGGAAACGGCGAGAGGTTTGGTAAATATTCCTGTGCTGCGTAAGGATTTTATTGTGGACGCTTACCAGATTTATCAGGCGCATTTGTTCGGAGCTGATGTTATTTTGTTGATAGCCTCAGCTTTAACTGTCAAGGAAACAGCATTGTTGGCTTCCACAGCAAAAGAACTCGAACTGGAAGTCCTTCTGGAAATTCATACTGAAGATGAATTGAATCATATTAATGAATATGTGGATGTTGTTGGAATCAACAACCGCAACCTTTCCTCTTTTGAAACAAATATTCAAACTTCTTTCGATTTGGGAGAAAAAATTCCCGATACATTCGTTAAAATTTCGGAAAGCGGGATTTCCGACCCACTAACAGTAAGAGAACTGCGCAGTGCAGGTTTTCGCGGCTTCCTGATGGGCGAAAATTTCATGAAAACAGATAATCCTGGAGAAGCGTTAAAAAACTTTATAAGCCAGATATGAAAGTAAAAGTCTGCGGAATGAAATATCCCGACAATATCAGGGAAGTATCAGCGCTTCCGATTGATTATATGGGTTTTATATTCTACGAAAAATCGCCGCGATATGCAGGAGATATGGATTTATCGGATGTTAATTTTTCGTCATCCATACTTAAAACGGGCGTATTTGTCAATGAATCAACGGATAAAATTAGTGCATATATTGACAAATACCGGCTGGACGCGATACAGATGCACGGATGCGAAACGCCTGAAACATGCAGCTGTATGCAAAGCCATAATGTCAAGGTAATCAAAGCTTTAAGTATCGAAAAGAAAGAAGACTTTGCGCAGTGCGAATACTATGCGGACGTTTGCAATTATTTCCTTTTCGACACAAAAACTCCGCTGCATGGAGGCTCAGGGCGGCAATTCGACTGGAACATTTTGCAATATTACACGATAAATATCCCTTTCTTCCTGAGCGGAGGAATAGGCGTCTGTGATGCAGAAAGGCTTCGCGCTTTCAATCATCCATTATGTCACGGCGTCGATCTTAACAGCTGTTTTGAAACGGCAGCAGGGCAAAAAGATATTTCATTATTAAAACAGTTTTTAAAAAACATAAAATCATGAACAGAATCAACCAGTTATTCCAAACGAAGAAAAAAAACATCCTTTCCGTCTATTTCACAGCCGGATACCCAGAACTTAACAGTACGTATGAAATCATCAGGGAATTGGAGAAAAACGGAATCGACCTGATAGAAATAGGCATTCCATTTTCCGACCCGATGGCAGATGGACCTGTTATTCAGCGCAGCAGTATGCAGGCTTTACGTAATGGTATGACTCTGAAAATATTGTTTTCACAAATTGAAAATATCCGCAGTGAAGTAAAAATCCCGCTGATATTGATGGGTTATCTGAATCCTGTTATCCAGTATGGATTCGAAAGTTTCTGCAGGGACTGTAAACGTACAGGAATAGACGGAATGATTATTCCTGATCTTCCTTTCAAGGATTATATGAATGATTACAAGCCTGTTGCGGATAAATATGACTTGAAAATTATCATGCTCGTCACACCCGATACTTCTGAAGAGCGCGTCCGTTTCATCGACGAAAATACTGATGGATTCATCTATATGGTATCGTCAGCCTCCACAACCGGCGCTCAGAAGTCGTTTGACGAACAGAAATTGCAATATTTCAGAAAAATTAACGCCATGCAGTTGAAAAATCCACGACTAACGGGTTTTGGTATTTCAAACAAAAAAACATTGGACGCCGCTTTCGATAACGCATCGGGAGGTATCGTTGGCAGTAAATTTATCCAGTGCTTGGAAGAAGAAAAAAACATTCAGTTAGCTGTCAGTAAATTATTGGACGAACTGCGTAAGTAATAATTATTCAACCTTGAATAGTTACCTTGAACTATACTCTGCACGACATATTTTGTGCAACGTCATTGCGAAAGCGAAGCCTGAAATCCAGTAAAAAACTGACAACTGACAACTAATTTCAGGATTGCTTAGCTAACGCTCGTAATGACAATGCAAAAAATTAAACCGCGTAAAGTATAAATTTGTTTTTTCGCATTTTATACGTACATTTGCGATAATATTTTAATATGCACTGCATAAAAAACCGAAATTCAGAGGAAGAATACGAACACTTCTTTATGGAGAATTATCCAAGAGTGAAAACTTTCGCGCAGCAAATTCTGGCGTCGGAGCATGACGCTGAAGATGTTGCTCAGGATGTGTTTTTGAAGTTAATAGACAAACCTGAAATCTGGCAAAATGTGGATATAAAAGACGGCTATTTGTATAAAATGACTAAGAATCTTATTTTTAATTTAATCAAACACAGGGAAATAGAGCGCCGATACCGTGAAGCCGTAAAGTTTAATGACCTGGTATTTGAAGAATTTGATCTGGAAGAAAAGCTAAATGTTAAAGAATTAAAACTTATCATAATACACGCCATAGAACAAATGCCCGATATGCGGAAAAAGATATTCAAAATGAGTCGATATGAGAGGAAATCTAATAAAGAAATATCCGAAATGCTTAATATATCAGTCAGAACAGTCGAACATCATATTTATTTAGCGCTCACAAATCTAAAAAAAACGTTAAACTTTCATACTCCCATTAAGTAGTTACCGAAACATAATTGTTATTAATATAAAAAGAGTGTAACTTAAAATGAACAAATATATTCATAAGGTAATAGAATTATATACGCAACAACCAGTGGGAGAGCCTGCTAAAAGCAAATTTCACCTCTGGCTTGCGGACAGGGAATCTTCACAGGAAAAAGACGAAGCATTATTTCAGGTATGGGAAAATACTGAAAATGTTGCTACCGAAGATACTCTGGCATCGCTTGCTTCTCTGAAAACCAAACATAAATGCCGGAAAGAAAGAAGAAAAATCCACATACATGTTTTCCGCTATGCAGTAGCTATTGCAATACTCATAGCTATCCCTTTCATGTTCTTCCTTTCCGGCAAATTTATGACAGAACCGGCTATGACAGAATATTATTCAATGTCGGAACAGATAGAAGAACTTACATTGCCCGATGGCAGTAAGGTTTTCGTAAATACAGGTTCTTGGCTTTTATATTCAGAAACTTACGGTAAAAAAACGCGCACGGTTTATCTCGCGGGTGAAGCAAACTTTAAAGTCAGGCAAGATAAGTCCGCTCCTTTTATTGTTAAGTCTAAAAACTTTTCCATCACGGCTTTAGGTACGGAATTTGACGTGTCGGCATATCCCAACGACGCTTATTTTAAGACTACCCTGATTAGCGGAAGCGCAGAAGTAAGGCAAAACGGCAATCCTGACAGCTACATCCTGAAACCGGCGGAACAGTTTACATATCACGGATTTACGAAGCAATGCACTATTGAATCCGTTAACCTTTATGACGCAACGGCTTGGCAACGCGACGAGTATGTTTTTAACAGTCTTACATTGCCGGATGTATTGGATGCGCTGGAACAAAAATACAACGTATCATTCCGCTATGCGCCATGTATTTTTAACGAAGACAAATATAATTTCCGTTTTAAGAAACATTCTAATATTTCCTCTATCTTGAAAGTAATTATGGAAGTAAATGGAGATCTTGAATATGAAAAAACTGGTGATTTATATCGTATTGCAAAAAAAAAGAAAAAAATAAAGAAATAAAAGTAAGCTAAATAAGCTAATACTAAAGTGTTAATAACTAAAATTATCTAATTTATCTAATTTATGAATTTTTTAAATGCCAAACAGTATTCTAAAATGTTTGTTTTAGCATGTTTGTTTTTCTGTCAAACAGTGGTATCTTATGCGCAAAGCGATGTAAGAATATCCGTCAGCAGTAGAAACCTGACAATTAAGGAAGCCCTGAAAGAAGTAGAAAAACAATCAAAGCTATCTGTTGCTTACAATGAATCCAAAATTAATGGAGACAGTAAAATTAATGTAAGCATTGTAAATCAGCCTTTGGAAGAGGCTATGAATATTATCCTCGCAGGGACAGGCTTCGGTTATCGCTTGCAGGATGATCAAATTATTATCGTGCCTCCGAAAAAGGAAGTGTCTGAACGAAAAATCACCGGTAAGGTAGTTGACGAAACAGGCGAACCTTTGGTTGGCGCGTCAATAAACGTGCAGGGGTCTGGTTCTGGAACAGTTACAGATTTAGACGGCAATTTCACGATTTCGGCAGAGCATGGCAGTGTGCTAATCGTATCTTATTTGGGCTATTTACCTGAGAAGATGACAGTTACTGACGATGATGCTTACAGTATCAAGCTAACGTCTGATGCAAAACAGCTCGAAACAGTGGTCGTCACGGCGCTGGGTATCAAACGGTCGGAGAAAGTACTCAGCTACAATGTGCAAACGGTTAATTCCGAAGAAATTACAACAGTGAAAAGCGCCAATTTCATGAACGCCCTGGCGGGCAAGATAGCAGGCGTGAGCATCAACAGCAGCGCAGCCGGACCTGGTTCTGCCGTTAAGGTTATAATGCGTGGCGAGAAGTCTTTGTCCAAGAACAACAACGCACTGTATGTTATTGACGGAGTTCCCATGTACAATTCCAGCTATGGAAATGATACAAGCGCAGAACTGTATTCTGCTCAACCTGGCAGCGAAGGCGCAGCCGACATAAATCCCGACGACATCGAAAGCATATCTATGCTTACAGGTCCTTCAGCCGCAGCACTCTATGGATATGAAGGAGCTAACGGCGTTATAATGATTACGACAAAAAAAGGTCGCGCAGACAAAACTTCCATTTCCGTAAGCAACAGTACAATGTTTTCCAATCCGTTGATGATGCCGAAGTTCCAGAATACTTACGGAAATATCGCAGGAGAAACAGGCAGCTGGGGCGCGCCAACTGATTTACGGTACGATCCGGTCAAATTTTTCAATACGGGCAGCAATATCACCAATAGCCTTTCACTGGCTACGGGCAACGACAAAAGTCAGTCCTATCTTTCTGTTGCGGCAACAAATTCTGCCGGTATTCTTCCAAATAATAAGTATGACCGTTATAATTTTTCGTACAGGAATACGACTTCTTTCCTGAACGACAGGCTGGTATTGGACGCGACAGCCAATTACATCATGCAAAAAGACAAAAATATGGTTTCGCAGGGACAGTATTTCAACCCGTTACCGGCGCTTTACCTTTTCCCGCGCGGCGAAGATTTTGATGAAGTGAGACTTTATGAGCGTTATGATGATTTGTCGGGCGTTAACACCCAGTACTGGACTTACGGCGATCAGGGGCTTTCATTGCAGAATCCTTACTGGATTATGAAACGTATGAACCGCGAATCGGACAAGAAGCGTTACAGATTATCCGCCAGCCTGCAATATAAAATGGCTGACTGGGTTAATGTTATCGGGCGCGTTAATGTGGATAACGCAGATTTTCGCAATACCGAAAGTCGCCATGCCGGTACGCTGGCTATTTTTGCCGATACAAAAGGTTATTACAGGCTGGACAACAGACGCGAACAGCAGACTTACGCCGATTTGATTGCAAATATCAATAAATATTTCAATGATTTAAGCCTTAATGTAAATATCGGAACATCTATCAAAGATTATAAAATGGATATTCACAGTGTTATGGGGAATCTGGATAAGGTGACAAACAAGTTTACGACAGAAAACCTCAGCCGTACTAAAGGTTTCAAAATGAACGACGACGGATCGCGGCATCAAACCCAGTCTGTATTTGCCAATGCCGAATTTGGATACAAGAGTATGCTTTACCTTACGCTCACAGGACGCAACGACTGGGATTCTGCTTTGTCGGGTTCGGGCAACGACGCGTTCTTTTATCCTTCTGTAGGTCTGTCTGGCATTATCAGCGAAATGGTAACATTGCCCAAATGGTTTTCATTTCTGAAAGCGCGACTGTCATATACTACGGTTGGTACGGCTTACGATGTGTATATCACAAAGGAAAGATATGAATACGACGACCAGACTAACCAGTATAATACGAAGCCTGTGTATCCTAACAAGAATCTGAAGCCGGAACTTACCACTTCTTATGAAGCCGGATTGAATATGCGTTTTTTCAACAACGCCCTTCGTTTGGACGCAACGTATTATAAATCCAATACAACAAATCAGACGTTTTTAGCAACGCTCCCTGCATCTTCCGGCTATTCAGGCGTATATGTACAGGCGGGCGACGTAAAAAACTCCGGAGTGGAACTGTCTTTGGGATACGGCAAGAAATGGGGCGGTTTCGGTTGGGAAACAACGCTGACATACAGTTTCAACGAAAATGTTGTAAAGAAATTGGCTAACGATATTACCAATCCGGTAACAGGCGAAAAAATTGCAATGCCTTATCTCGACAAAGCCACGCTTGGCGGCACCGGCTCTCCGATAGTACGTCTGACGGAAGGCGGCACTATGGGCGATATATATGTCAACGTAGACTGGAAACGCGACGACAATGGTTATATATATTTAGATCCAAAAACATATTTGCCTTCATTAATCAAATCTGAGTACAAAAAAGTAGGCTCATTGCTGGCTAAATCGCGTGCAGGCTGGAAAAATTCGTTTACCTATAAGGGAATAACGATTGGCGCTCTGATTAGCGGACGTTTGGGCGGCATGGTTGTTTCCAACACCCAGGCGATTTTGGATCGTTACGGCGTTTCCCAACGTAGCGCCGACTTGCGTGAAAGCGGAATTATGATCAACAACAAAACGATCTCCGCCAGAGACTATTTCAATATCATAGCATCAGGCACCGGTCAGAGCGCTTATTATGTATATGATGCAACCAATGTACGCCTGGCAGAAGTAAGCCTCCATTATACGCTCCCCAGAAAATGGGTATCAAACATTGCCGACGTCACAGTAGGAGTTGTTGCAAACAATCTTGCGATGATATATTGCAAAGCGCCATTCGATCCGGAACTGGTAGCTTCGGCAACAAATACTTTCTATACCGGCGTGGATTATTTTATGCAACCAAGTTTGAGAAATATAGGATTTAATGTTAAATTACAATTTTAAGACACATAAACTTTATGGAAAAATATAATAATTTCAATACAAAATGCTTTATATTAAGTATTTGTTTGCTGTTCGTATTTGTTTCATGTACCGACAATTTTGACGAGTATAATACTCATCCAACCGATTTGTCGCCGGACGAATTGACTGTTGCAGAAAGAGTTGGCACACTTTTCCCAGGTATGCTATATCTGATGCATAATTCGCAGGAAAACGATAACCAGATGATTGAACAGATGGTAGGTAATCAGTATGGTGGCTACATGGCTACAACCAATAAATGGCAAGGTACAAATTTCGGCACGTTCAATCCTCCGGCAGGCTGGATAGAATATCCGTTCAACAAGCTATTCACTGATTTTTATTCAAATTACCTGAAAATTAAGGAAATAACAGAAGGTAAAGGATATATTTACGCATGGGCTAACATTATTCGCGTAAACGTTATGCTTCGCGTAACGGATATCTACGGACCTATCCCCTATTCCCAAATGGGTAATGGGCTGTTGACTGTGGAATACGATAGCGTACAGAGTGTTTATCATTATATGATAAACGACCTGAACAACAGTATTGCATCGTTGACTGCATTTAATGCTGAAAATAAGGGTAGAGCAAATCCCATGTCGGAATTTGATCCGGTTTACAACGGTGATTTTTCCAAATGGATAAAATTTGCCAACTCTATCAAATTCAGGATGGCAGTACGTATAGGCTTGGTAGATGAAAATTATGCCAAATCGGTTATGGCTGAAGCCATTGCAGGCGGTTGCATCGAAGATAATTCCGACAATGCCTTTTTGCCTACGGTTGATAACCCATACCGCAAGTCGGCTTTTGACTGGGGCGATCTTGCTATTGGAGCGACTCTTTCAGCATATATGAACGGCTGGGAAGATCCTCGCAGAGATGTATACATGACAAGAACGGAAGACGGCAAGTATAGAGGCGTAAGAATGGGTATACAGAATATTGATAAGGAAACATACAGTAATTACAAGGTTTATTCCAAACCTAATTTTGCCGCCAATTCGCCCATGCTCGTTTATTGCGCCGCAGAAACATATTTCCTGAAAGCGGAAGCTGCTTTGAGGGGATGGATTCAGGGAGGCGAAACTGAAGCCAAAGCACAGTATGAAGCTGGCATTCAAATTTCGTTCAAACAACATGGCGTAGAAGGAAGTTTTGCTACATATATAGCAGGAAAAACAGCGCCGGAAAGATATACAGATCCCACAACGAATGTTAATGCGCCGTCATATATAACAGGAGCTACCGTAGCGTGGTCAAATACAAGTTCTACAACCGATTATAAGTTGGAGAAAATTATTTCGCAAAAGTGGCTGGCAAACTACCCATTGGGATTGGAAGCGTGGAACGATTTCCGCCGGACAGGGTATCCACGCCTCTACCCTGCTTTAAATAATTTGAGTTCTGCAAGTACGGGCGGTTCGGTAAATAATCCGACGAACAATCTAAGCAATACAGCTAATCTTGTAAGGATGGCTCGCCGTTTGCCATATCCCGTTTCCGAATACAATGGAAATCCTGTTAATGTGCAGTATGCTGTGGATAATCTGCTTGGCGGTACAGATGAATTTTCCACTGATATATGGTGGGCAAAGAAACAATAAAACTTAAAATTAAAATTTTAAATATATGAAAATCAATATTATAAAAAAAACATTTCTGTTTGTTTTAACAATTGCCGCCTTTTCAGGTTGTAGCGATTGGATGGAGGTTGAGGCTATCGACTTCAATGATGTTGACTTGAATGGCACCATCAAAACCGACGAATATTACGCTTCTTTACGTGAATGGAAAAACACGCCAGGATTGCCGCAGACTTTCGTATGGTTTGATAACTGGGCTGGTACGTCTCCTTCGGGAGATAACAGCCTGCGCGGATTGCCAGATTCCGTAACTATTGCTTCTAACTGGGGAGGTCATCCCAAATTCGACCTGTCGCCGGAACGGAAAGCCGACATGGAATACGTGCAACGGGTGAAAGGAACCAAAGTTGTAGTTACGCTTTTCTCTGCATCCTGCGGAGATGATATGCCTAAAGATTCGATATACAATATCGGCAACAGTTCCGATCTTGCCGTTATTACTCCCGCAATCCGTAAATATGCCGAAGCTATTTACGA
>JAIRPX010000011.1 GCA_031256775.1 Dysgonamonadaceae bacterium | reverse complement strand
AGAAGCGGAACATTACAAAGATTATGTTCCTGAAGTAATTCCCGAATATTTTATTTTAGGAACTGTTAATAACTATATGGGACGTTTTTATTTAAAATTAAAGGAAGACCAACTTGATTATTATTGGAACAATGAAGACTCTACTGCATATTTTCTGAAAAAATACCTCAAAGATAAATTCGGAGTAAATATAAAAGTTGTGAAAGATGAACTAAATCGTACCATAACTTATTCGCCTGAATTAGCAAAAAAAATCAATGGTTATTTTGATGAAACCGGAAGTCTAAAAACCGACACTTTCAAGGCAGACGAAGATATATGCTCTTTTTTATTAGGAGTTTATTACAGATATGGATATAAAATCACGGATTTTGTATATAAGATACAGGGAAGTAGTATCCCGGATTCTAAAATTATTTATTCTCTGCTAAATAAAGTCCGTTGCGACAAAATAATTTACAGTGTAGAATACGGTTTACTTCCTGTTCAAACCGTATTCTATTTTAAGTCATCTGTCCTTTTGGAGAAATATTTTAACTCCATCGAACCGGAATATGTAGCGAGAAAAGTAGAAAAACCAAAGTTATTGTCTGAGGAAAAGGAAAAAGCGGTATTATTTCTTTTTAAGTGATTTAACGAGATAGTTCATGCTTTAGGCGGTCATAATTAAAATTGATATATCTGTTCTTGATTGATATTATCACAAGAACAGATATATTTGAAAATGTACAGTAAAAAATGAATAAAACAAAAATATTTCCAAGCTTTTGGCAAGCATTGTTATATAACTATGTTCTACCGATAATTATTGGCATAGCCGTATTTTTACCGGTGGTTTTTATCAATAAAGATATTGGTATTGCCATTTTTAATTGGTCAGTCAAATTCAATGATTATGCAGGTCATATATTTACTATTCCAATCCTGTTGTTTTTTTTATGGAAAAGTAAAATCAAAATCAGGTGGGCGAAATTTACCGATTTTAATATCAAAAAAATATTGATAATCATAACATTAGCCATTGCATTGGAGTTCATTTTTCATGGAACAATATATTTTTTTGAAAAGATATTTAATCGTGATTATTCACATTCTTTAAGCAATTCACGTCATTATTTATATGTAATTCATATGCTTGTCATGGCTCCGATAATCGAAGAAATACTATATAGACGCATATTTTTACATCAATTCCTGAAACAATATCCTGTATGGGTAGCGCTGGCATTGTCATCGTTTTTGTTTGCAATACCGCATATTCCGGTAATGTACCATTTTGAGTTATTTGTACCTTACTTCATTAGCGGTTTATTTTTAGGTTTAATATATTACAAAACACAATCAATCACGTTGTGTATTATCAGTCATTTTATTATGAATTTGATGGTTATGATTTTCCCGTTTAGAGAATTTTATAGTGAAGTATTTACAATGATCAATCAATGAAATTAAACAGTAATTTTATAAAAGAACCGATGCTTATACATCTTGCTATCCGCAATTTTATAAACTACATTCTCCTCAACGCCTATTCCGCAAATTCCGCAGGCTTCTACAACGGCAAATCGGGAATAGCGCTTTGCCTGTTCGAGATAGCCCGTGTTTTCGACGATGAAACGCTGGAAGACAAAGCATTTGAACTGTTGCAGGAAGCGCTGGTACTCTCAGATAAAAACAAAATTATTGATTTTGAGAACGGACTGTCAGGCGTTGGGTTTGTATTGCTGTACTTGATAGAGAACCGGTTTCTTGACGCTGATTTCAAGGAATTATTCGGGGAACAGGAAAATTTTATCCGCTCGGAAATAAGCAAAACAATTGATTTTTCAGAAAAAGACCTCCCATTGGTGTATTTTGCCGTATTGGTCTCACGATTTCAAAACTCTTTGGAATACTCTTTCATGAAAGGTAATATTTTGAATAAAGTTGGGGAATTATTGGAAAAAAAGCTCGACGAATTTGATTCCCCTCATTCCAATGTCATTAAATCCGATGTCCTGAACAATTTTGAGTTTTACCTGAAAGTTTGTTTGCGCTGTAAAGATTATACAGTTCCTGTGTCATTGGTCGAAAAATACATGCAACTTTTCCGGCAAGGAAAAATCGCCGCAGGGTTTGCAACCGGATATTATTTGGAACAAACAACACTCAATCTACAACAACCCGACATAACGGCTGTTGCGCAAACAATCATGGAAAATGCCGCTCAAAACATCTATCCGCATTTATTGACGCTTTCGCAACGAATTGATTTACTGTATCTTTCGAGTCGCGACGATCAACGCTATCAAAAGCAAATCTCCCCGTTGGAAAAAGACTTGTTTGATACGGACGACGCCCAATATGAGAAAAAAATCATACAGTCAATACCTTTCAGACGTTTGATAGCCGGATATGGTTTTGGGCTTGCCCGCCTGCTGCTTTATTGGGTCTATATGGAAAATAAGCGAAACCGCCGGGACTGTTCGCGATTCAATTACCTGTTTTAATGATTGCCGTAATGAATGAAATAAATCTGTATCTCTTGGATATGTCTTACGAGAATAACACTTCCGGCGTAGACCGGTATATCGGTTCTTTGCTTGCAGGGCTTGAAAACTTTCCTTTTATCCATGTTTACCGGATTTTGTTCCTGTCGGGAAATATCCTGTTTCATAAGGAAGAAAAAAGGAAAAATTATACGCAGGCAGTGATTCCCATGCCGCAACAATCCGATGAAATTATAGGGGAGCGTTACTGGTTTCAAAAATATAATGAACAGTTTTTCCCGCTTGTCAAGCATTTGTTTGAAAATAAACCCAACCGGATTATCCATATCCACACGCTGAACCTGATTGCGCCTGCGTTGTATATCAACAGCCAAATCCCATGCAAGATCATTACGCATTTGCATTGTATTCCTTGGAAAGATTTCTATAACAAAAATCCGAAAAAATTCAATCAACTATATGCAAGCTATTATTTGGATGACGCTCAATTACCTGATAAACAGCGTTTTTTAACAAACAATTGCGAATCGGATTCTTATACCATTCCAGATAAAATTATTTGCGTTACGCATTGCGCCAAAGATTTTTTGAAAAAAGCGATGGAAATACCTGAAGAAAATATTGCGGTTGTTTCCAATGGGATAAACGATATGGAAAATGACACTGCCGGTAAAGCGAGTAAAAAACGTTCCGATACATTTCAATGTCTGTTTGTAGGAACGCTTTCAGAAGGGAAGGGGATATTCTACATCCTGAAAGCTTTGCGGAAAGTGCAGGCGCAAGGTTTTTCGGTTTGTCTGAATATGGCGGGAATGTGTAATTCTTCGGTACGGAAACAAATCAAAGAGGAATACGGCGATCTACAAGTAAATGTATTGGGGCGGATTCCTTTTGAAGAATTGCAAAGCCTTTACAGGGAAAGCGATATTGGCATTATCGCCTCATTGCAGGAACAATGCAGCTATGCCGCCATTGAAATGGCGATGTTTGGATTGCCCGTTATCGCTACTGCCGTTGACGGTTTAGACGAAATATTTACCGACGGCGTTAATGCCTTGAAAGTCAATACCCGGTTTTCAAAAGTTTTCGGCTTGAGCGTCGATACGGACATGCTGGCGGACAAGATAATTGCTTTGATTGAAAACGACCGGTTGCGGGAACAATTGGGAATCAATGTACGAAAACTGTATTTGGAAAAATTCACATTGGAACGCATGGCGCAACAAACTATTCACGTTTATAAAGAAACAATCAATGGAAAAATCAAACAATAAACCGCTCGTATCCGTCATTATACCTGCATATAACAATGCGGAAGAACTGAAAGAAACACTCAAAACGGTTTTATGTCAAACATATCACAATATTGAAATAATCGTAACGGACGATGGCTCCGAAGTAGATTTGCTTCCGGTAATAACGGCGGCAAACGATAGCCGGATCAGTTATTACAAGACGCCTCATGCCAATGCCAATGTCGCAAGAAATTCCGGTATCAGGAAAAGTGCCGGCGAATATATCGCCATGCTTGATTCGGGCGATCTTTGGCATAAAGAACACGTTGAAGAATGTCTTGATCTGCTGCTGCAATCCGGCGCAGATGGTTTGTACGGTAGTCTGATATGCACAAACGGACTTTATGAACAAGTTCATCAGGCAAGGGAATTAACTCCCGGTGAAACGATGGCGGAGTACCTTATCTCAACCGGAGCCGGAGCGCAGACTTCAACGCTTTTCATGACGGCAAACAGTATAAAAGACGTTTTGTGGGACGAAAGTCTGAACCGCCATCAGGATTACGATTTTGTAATACGGTACGCCAAAAAATACCGGTGGATTGCCAAAACAAAAGCGACGGCTATTCATCCTTTGATTCCCAGAAAAGATTATGACTTCGACGCTTGCATTCGATTTATCAATCAATACAAATCCGAAATCGGGAATAATACCTTAATCCGGTATTACAGAGGAATGTTACTGCTCGCAAAAAATTGCGATGCTCCCCAAAATATAACCGCATTTTACGTGGAAGAACTGGATCGCCTGTATCCGGCAAATCTTCCGCAGGAATTTCCCGAAAAAGTTGCAATATCTGTAATAATGCCGGTTTGCAATGCCGAAAAGCATATAACGGAGTCCGTAGAAAGCATATTGAAGCAATCATTTCCGGATTTTGAACTGATTATTATTGATAATGGTTCTACCGACGATACATTACCGTTGATTCGTTCTTTTCACGACCGGCGAATAACGGTCTTACAAACCCAGTCTAAACATTCGGAATCATTCAATGCCGGTATGCAAAGGGCTAAGGGAAAATACATTACATTCATGGATTCAGGCGATATTATGCACTTTGACCGGCTGAAAATCCAGTACGCCATTATGGAAGAAGAACCGGAAATAACGGTTTGCGGGACATGGGCAACTTCATTCGGCAACAATGTTGGCGCGGGTAAAATCAATTCAGGTGCAAACGGATTGATTGAACTGCCGTTATTACAGCTTTTACTGCCTGATTTTCTATTTCATGGTGTTGCGCTGTTGCGAAAAGATTTTTCGGAATACCGGCATTTGCAATATGAAAATTATCCCGAAGCGGAACTCTGTAAATTGTGGTTTGAAATAGCCCTGCGAAAAGGCGTTTTTTACATCGAATCGCAATCCTTGTTGTATTGCCGCGCTTCCGAAAAGCAGGAAAATGATTCTAAACAGGAGGCAAGTAATCGGCAAATCAGGCAGGAAATTCTGGAATACTTAATCGAACAAAACAAAAACGACTATCCCGAATTAGTCGATTTGTATCGCAGCATATATTCCTTGAAAGCCAAAGATCTGTTTTTGCCGGAAGATGTTTTTTCTTTTTTTTATACGTTCTTTACGAAGAATAAATTAAGGTTGAAATTATAAACGATGCTGTTCAACTCCTTCCCCCACGAATACCAGATGGACGCCAAAGACTGCGGTCCCGCCTGCCTCAAAATCATCGCCAAGTATTATGGGAAATACTATTCCCTGCAATATTTGCGCGATTTGTGCGGCATTACCCGCGAAGGCGTATCGTTTCTTGATATTAGCTATGCAGCCGAAAAAATCGGCTTGCGCAGCCTTTCCGTCAAGGTAACGCTGGACGAGTTGCTTCATAAAGTGCTGTTACCCTGCGTTATCCACTGGAACAATGACCATTTTATCGTCGTTTATAAAACCACCAAAAACAAAGTGTATGTTTCCGACCCTGCCAAAGGTTTGTTGTCGTATTCTCACGAACAATTTGTGAAAAAATGGTACAAAGAGGGCGAAAATTACGGCGTGGCAATGGCGCTGGAGCCGATGGCTAATTTCAAGCAGATTGAAGCCCACGAGCGTATCGAAAAATTCAAAACCTTTGAAAACCTGCTGAATTATTTCACTCCGTTCAAAAAAGCTTTCGGCATTTTATTTGCCGTCATGCTGATTGCCACAGGATTGCAGGCGCTGTTGCCGTTTATTTCCAAATCGGTGATTGATATTGGTATTTACACCCGCGATATTTCCTTCATCCGCATGATGTTGATCGGGAATATTGTTTTATTGCTGAGCGTAACTTTATCAAATGTCCTGCGCGACTGGGTGCTGCTGCATGTATCAACCCGCGTAAACATTTCATTAATATCGGATTACCTGATTAAATTGATGAAATTGCCGGTTACGTTTTTTGAAAATAAGCTGGTAGGCGACATCCTGCAACGCGCTCAAGACCATGAACGTATCCGCAGTTTCGTGATGAACAATTCGCTGGGCATGTTGTTTTCCATGATTACGTTTTTTGTATTCAGCGTGATTCTGCTGATATACAATCCGGGCATATTCTTTATTTTCATTGCCGGCAGTTTTTTGTATGTCGTGTGGATACTGACTTTTTTGAAAGTTCGCAAGAAATTGGACTGGGAATATTTTGAGTTAAATTCAAAAAACCAGAGTTTCTGGGTGGAGACCGTAGGCAATGTTCAGGAAATCAAAATCAACAACTACGAAGATATTAAACGTTGGAAATGGGAAGCTATTCAGGCGCGTTTGTACAAATTAAGTCTGAAAGTATTGAAAGTGAATAACGCCCAGTCGTTAGGCGCGCAATTTATCAATCAGATGACCAATCTCGGCGTTACATTCTATTGCGCCATTGCCGTTATCAACGGCGAGATTACGTTTGGCGTCATGATTTCCACGCAGTTTATTATCGGGATGTTGAACGGACCTGTGGCGCAATTAGTCGGATTTATCCAGTCGGCGCAATACGCCAAAATCAGCTTCATGCGCATCAACGAAATACATCAGTTGAAAGATGAAGACGATACTTCTTCCGTCGTTTCCAACAGCATGGAATTGCCCAAAGACAAAAGTTTGGTTGTGAAAAATCTTTCGTTTCAGTATTCGGCTCATGCGCCACTGGTATTGAAAAACCTGTTCTTAGTAATTCCCGAAGGTAAAGTAACGGCTATTGTCGGCGATAGTGGTTGCGGGAAATCTACTTTGTTGAAACTGTTGCTACGCTTGTATTTGCCGTCTTTCGGTGAAATCTGCATCGGCAATATGAATATCAATAACGTCAGCCTGCGGGAATGGCGCATGAAATGCGGTTGCGTAATGCAGGACGGAAAACTGTTTAACGACACGATACAAAACAACATCGTGCTGAACGAAGAAAAAATTGACTATCCTGCTTTGCAACGCGCCGTAGAAGTTGCCAATATCTCAAAAGAAATAGAAGCGATGCCGCAAGGCTACCAGACCATGATAGGCGAAATGGGTCGCGGCTTGAGCGGCGGACAACGCCAACGCTTGCTGATTGCCCGCGCCCTGTACAAAAATCCCGATTACCTGTTTTTAGACGAGGCAACCAACGCATTGGATACCATCAACGAACAAAAGATTGTGAAAGCCCTGAACCGCGTTTTCCAAAACAGGACGGTCATCGTAGTCGCCCACCGGCTAAGTACTGTCCGGAAAGCCGACCAAATTATCGTACTGAAATCCGGCATGATTGCCGAAATAGGTAATCATCAGACATTGATGGAAAATAAGAAATATTATTACGAATTAATACAAAGCCAATATGAATTGGATACGGAAAAAGAAACGCGGGAAAACGGAGCAAACGCCCTCTAAACGTAGCGAAGAGATAAGCGATATTGTGGACAGAATGCCGATGGCTTTCGGGCGGTGGGTCGCTATTGCCGTCGTCATATTTTCTGCTTTGTTACTGCTTTTCGGATGGATTATCAAATATCCCGATACGGTTACGGGATATATCCGTATCAATTCTAATAATGCTCCGGTGAAATTAGTTGCCAATGTTTCCGGTAATATTCACTTGGCGTCGTTTCATGCGCAGGACGAAGTCAAAAAAGGCGAATATATTGCAGTCGTTGAAAATCCGGCGAATACGGAAAACGTCAGGAAAATAATGGAATTAGTCGGCTTGTTCAATCCCAATGAACCGTTGGGAGATTCGATTCAGGGGATGTTTCCCGAAAAAGTATCCTTAGGCGATTTGAACCTGAAATATTATGCCTTTTTGTCCGCTTTGAAAAATCAATGCGATTACAGGAAAGAGAATGTTTATGAAAAACAGCGGATTGCCATTTTGGACGACGTCCGGTGGAAAGAATCTATTCTGGAAGAATCAGGGAAATTACTGCAAATTACACAGGAAAAATTGAGTATTTCTCAAAAATGGATGGAAAAATACGTTTCTTTGAATAAGGATGAAATTATTACTTACGAATATGAGGTGGATAGAAGTAAAAACGATTATTTGTCGGCGAAACAGGAAGAACGGAATCTCCAAAAAGAAATATCGTCCATTCGGATGCAGATTGCCGAAAACCGGAATCAGTTGAACCGCCTGCTGGTAGAGCAAAAAGAAAAGGAACGCAGCCTGCAAATGGATTTACTTGCTTCCTTTCATGATTTGAACGATAATTTGAAGGCTTGGGAACAGAAATTCGTTTTCAAAGCGCCTTTCGACGGGAAAGTAGAGTACCTGAAATTTTTGGCTGAAAACCAGTTTGTGCAGGCTGGAGAAGAAGTTTTCGGCGTCGTTCCCGAAGAAACCAATGTTTTCGGGCAAGTGCTGTTGCCTGCCGCCGGAGCCGGCAAGGTAAAAACGGGCAGTCGGGTAACGGTGAAATTAGACAATTATCCTTACATGGAATACGGTTCTGTGGAGGGCGCTGTCGCTTCCATCTCCTTGCTTTCGCAACCGCAAAAAACGGAACAGAATACGCTGGAAACCTACTTAATCGTAGTAGAACTACCCGGCGGACTGACAACGAATTATGGGGAAACGCTGGCTTTTCAATACGAAATCGGCGGCACGGCGGATATTATTGTCAAGGAGCGGCGCTTGATTGAGCGGCTGTTTGATAATTTGAAGTATAGAACGAAGTGAACTAAAAACTAAAAGTTAAAAACTAAAGGAGTAAGGTTAAGAAAAATGAGTTTGAGGAATAATTCACTTTTTTTGTGAATATTAAAAATAAGTATTATCTTTGCACCGAATAAATATCAAAGATGAAAATTGAGTTTGAAAAAGAGTATTTGTGCGAATTATACTATACCGGCAAGACAACGGATAAAAAACACCGTTTCCAGCCGCAAGTGATCAATAGATATGCGAAATGTGTAAATGCATTGATTAATGCCGAAAAAATGGAAGAACTGTTTTACTTATAATTCTTTGCGATATGAAAAGTTGCAAGGCGACAAAAAAGGACTTTCTTCTTTACGTATCAATGACCAATACCGTCTTGAATTTCGCGAAATATCCAATTCAAACAACATATTGGGAATTAAAATTTGTGCATTGACAGATATTACAAACCATTATAAATAAAAAAATATGGAAGATATAGGATTTCCGTTTCGTCCCATACATCCGGGCGAACTTCTGAAAGATGAATTAGAATACCGCCACATTTCGCAAAAGGCGGTTGCAAAGCAATTGGGATTACCATATACGGCGTTTAATGAAATATTGAATGGCAAACGCCCTGTAACAACCGATTTTGCCTTGCTGATGGAAGCCGCGCTTGGCGTTGAGCCGGGATTATTGCTACGTATGCAAACCAATTATAACCTGCAAGTGGCGCAAGCGGATAAAAAGTTAAAAAAACGCCTCGAACAAATCCGAAAAATAGCAGCGATGCTTTAGCGTCCGGATTAAAAATAAAAGTTAAAAACTAAAAATGAAGGAAGTTTTTTTGTCTGTTTGCTTTTTTTGTTGTCTTTTTGTTTCCGCCCAAGAAAATATATTGAATCTGGAACAATGCATCAGGCTGGCAACCGACAGTTCGTTGCAGACGTTCAGGGCGAGGAATCTTTATTTGTCTGATTATTGGGCGTATCGTACTTACAAGGCAGGACGCTTGCCTTCCGTTTCCATGCAACTTACACCCATTCAATACAACAGTAATTTTACGAAACGCTACGATTATACGGAAAATATTGAGGTTTACCGTTTGCAACAGTCTATCCTTTCTTCCGGTGGATTGTCCGTATCTCAGAATTTCGAGCCGACAGGCGGAACGTTCACCTTGTCGTCGGATTTGGAATACATGAAATATTTCGGGGAAAACAACCGGACGCAATATTCTTCCGTTCCGGTCAGGTTGGGGTATTCGCAATCATTATTCGGTTTTAACCGCTTCAAATGGGAGAAAAAAATCGAACCGCTGAAATACGAAAAAGCAAAAAAACAGTTTTTATACACGCGGGAAAACATTTCGGAAACGGCTGCCGGATATTTCTTCAATCTGGCTATGGCGCAATCGGAATACGATATGGCGCTCGAAAATGTAGCTTCTGCCGATTCGCTGTTATTGGCAGGAAAAGAACGCAGCCGTATATCTACGATTTCTCAAGCCGATTTGTTAACGCTCCAATTGGATTTGGTAAATGCCGAGAATGCTTTGGAAAATGCAACCACGCAACTGCAAAAAGCCGAATTTGCTTTCATAGCTTTTTTTAATTTGGGAAAAGCAAGTGACATCAGTTTAACATTGCCGGAAAAGTCGGAAGTAATTTCAATTCCGGTAGAAGAAGCTCTTGCCCAAATGAAAGCAAACAATCCGGACATATTATCATATCGCCAACAAATATTGGAATCGGAACAGGAAGTGGAACGTACCCGTAAAACCGCCGGTTTTGACGCCTCCCTGTCTGCCAGCGTAGGATTCAATCAAGCAGGCAACACTTTTCGCGATGTTTACAACGATCTTTCGCGTCAAGACATTGCCAGGGTCAGCATTACGATTCCGATATTAGATTGGGGCATCCGGAAAGGACGGGCGAACATGGCAAAAAACAACCTGAATGTAACAAAATTAACCGTCGAACAAAGCGAGCTGGAATTAGAGCAAGAGGTGATTACCACGATTGCCGAATTTAACAAACAGCAGCGCTTAATTCTTAAATCCGCATCGGCGTTGGAAATGTCGATTGCTTCTTACAATATCAACAAACAGCGGTTCGTCGTGGGTAAAGTTGATATTAGCGCGCTTACCCTGTCGCTGAACCGCCGGAAAGAAGCGCAACGCAACTATATATCGGCGTTGAGCAATTATTGGAAATGCTATTATACTATCAGGAAACTGACCCTTTTTGATTTTGAAAAACGGGAAACACTTGATTTTCAGTTTGACAGGTTGTTGGAATAAATTGAATCATATAACACAAGGCGATGTTTTTGTTCGCCGTTCAAAATCCGCCCGCTTTAAATCCTTTTGCTGGTATGGCTTTGTAAGTCGTACTTATTTAGTGGCATTGGTTGCAAATCCGCGTCAGCAAAGCACGCATAAACCCGCGTCAGCAAATAACTTTTAACGGATCATCTGCAAAACCTTGTGTTTTGCGAGAAGGCGCGTAGCGCCAGTATCTTTGTAGCCGTGTGCGTAAGCGCACGGTAAAGGATGTCCGAAATTAAACAGAGCAGCGTAGCTGCGATACCTTAACCCACATTGCATCATTTCAAGTCACAATTTTCCAATAATCAGTAATATTCATTTTTTCAAATTCCGATTTGTGTACTACAAATTTTCGTTTGGAGAACGGACGAGATTTATAT
>JAIRPX010000327.1 GCA_031256775.1 Dysgonamonadaceae bacterium | reverse complement strand
TTCGACAAATTCAAAGCGCAACTCAACGAGCGGCAGACAAAAGCAGTCAACAAAATGCTTGATGCAGGCAAAGATGGCTTTGAAGGTGGAATGACGGCAAAAAAATATATTTCGATTGCCAAAACCACCAAAGCCACCGCCACTCGCGACTTGCAGGAATTAGTTGAATACGGAATTTTATTACAGCATCTTGCGGGAAGAAGTACAAATTACAGTTTAAGAATATAAATTTGAAGTGAAAAAAATTATATGGCAGAATATAAAATTTTGAACGTCAATGGACAATGTACAATTTTGGGGTTTCCCGAAGAAATAAAAGAAGTAATAAATTTATACTCTCGTTGACGGCGACAACGCAGAAAGCCGGCTGATAGAACAAATTTTCGGCGAAGAGGGCAAATACAACAGATTTAACAGGGCTTGCCATATAAAGTTTTAATATTTTACTTTTCACCTTTAAGTTTTTTCAGGTGTTCCTGTATTTTCATTTCCTGAGCGTTATTTTGCGCTGTCCAGAATTTTTTACCTTTTATCTCTGCCGGTAAATACTCCTGCTCTACGTAATTACCCTCGTATGCGTGGGCATATTTGTAATCTTTGCCGTAATCCAGCTTTTTCATCAGCTGGGTTGGCGCATTGCGCAAATGCAGGGGAACAGGAAGGTTGCCCGACTGATTCACCTCTGCCAGAGCATTTTCTATAGCCATATAAGCTGAATTGCTTTTAGGACTTGTAGCAAGATAAACGGTTGTTTCTGCAAGAACAATCCGTCCTTCAGGCCAGCCTATTTTGTTGATAGCATCGAAACAGGCGTTAGCCAGAAGCAAAGCATTCGGATTGGCAAGTCCAATATCTTCCGACGCTGAAATAACTAAGCGTCGGGCAATAAACTTGGGATCTTCACCGCCCGCAACCATTCTCGCAAGCCAGTAAATAGCGCCGTCGGGATCGCTGCCCCGTATAGACTTGATAAAAGCCGAAATAATATCGTAGTGCAGTTCACCGCCTTTATCGTAAGCCGCCGGATTTTCCTGCAAGCGATCAATAACTTTTTCATTAGTGATTACAATTTTTTCCGCGTCATCAGCCTCAATCATCAATTCAAGGATATTAAGCAGTTTACGCGCATCCCCGCCTGAAAATCGAAGTAAAGCGTCGGTTTCTTTTATTTCTATATTTTTCCTTTTAAGCTCGACGTCTTCTGTTAAAGCTCTGTGCATCAGAGCGATTAAATCGCTTTCTTCAAGACTTTTCAATACATAAACCTGACAACGGGAAAGAAGAGGACGTATCACTTCAAACGACGGATTTTCGGTTGTTGCACCAATTAAAGTAACCGTTCCGTTCTCAACTGCTGCCAGCAGGGAATCTTGCTGGGATTTGCTGAAACGATGTATTTCGTCTATAAAAAGTACAGGACGCACATTGTTGAAAAAACTTGAACTCTTTACTTTGTCAATCACATCCCGCACATCCTTAACTCCCGAATTGACAGCGCTTAGCGTAAAAAAAGGAATAGCCAGCTGCTTAGAAATAACCTTTGCCAAAGTTGTTTTTCCAACACCGGGCGGTCCCCAAAGTATAAATGAAGAAACATGTCCCGAATCGATCATCTTGCGAAGCACACACCCTTCGCCAACAAGCTGTTTTTGACCGACATAATCATCTAACGAAACCGGACGCATCCGTTCTGCCAACGGTTGATTCATGCTTTAACTCCTTTCTCTAAAATTTTTTTTTTATTCTGACTGAATAAAATAACAAAAAATATTGTACTTTTCCCCTGTAAATTTCTGGATTGCTTTGCCATAAACGGCTCGCAATGACGAACACAAAACAACGTCATTGCGAAGGCAAAGCCTGAAGCAATCCAGAGAATTTTTATTTGTTTGTGTGTAATTCGAAAATTTCATGTACCTTTGAACTGTTTTTTATGCAAAAATACATTTTATTTATGAAACAGACAATTTTATTATTCAGTTTATTGTTCATGGCAGTATCGTGCTGTGAAAATAAAGGTCATGAAACCATATCAAAAGTGTCCGAAAATGGATACAGATATGAAGAAGTAAGTAACGATCCCTTTCTGGCGCGAATCTATACGCTGGAAAACGGTTTGAAAATCTACCTTTCAAAGAACGCCGACGAACCACGCATCCAGACAATTATTGCCGTTCGCGCCGGATCGAAAGATGAACCAAGAGACAATACCGGATTAGCGCATTACCTTGAACACATGATGTTTAAGGGAACAGGACATTTCGGAACTTCCGAATGGGAAAAAGAAAAACCTCTGTTAGACAGCATCTTCAATTTATTTGAAGCTCACAAAAAAGCAGTAACAGCGGAAGAACGAAAAAAAATCTACGCACAGATCGACGCTGTTTCGTATGAAGCATCAAAACATGCAATCTCAAACGAATACGACAAATTAGTCGGCGCGTTGGGAGCTTCAGGAACTAACGCTTTTACTTCCTACGATTTAACAGCTTATATCAACGAAATTCCTTCCAACGAAATGGAACGATTTATGAAACTGGAATATGAACGTTTCACCGACATGCAACTTCGCCTGTTCCATACTGAACTGGAAACGGTTTATGAAGAATACAACCGCAGTCAGGACAACGGCTACTCCCTGATGTGGGATAAAACAATGGACGGACTGTTTGAAAAACATCCATACAAAACATCGGTAATCGGTTTTCCGGAACATCTGAAAACGCCTTCGATGTATAGCGTGATGAATTTCCAGAAATACTACTATGCGCCTAACAATATGGCAATTATGATGACCGGCGACCTGGATTTTGAAAAAACAGTGCAAACCATTGACAAATATTTCGGACAAATGAAGCCAAACGACGACTTGAAACGTCCGGAAACAGCAGTAGAAGACCCTGTTACAACTGCTAAAACATATAACATTGCTACTCCCGACCAGGAAAGAATTTTGGTTGGATACCGCTTCGGCGACGCCAAATCGAAGGAAGCCCTGTACTTAGAGTTGATTGCTTCCATCTTCAACAACGGAAAAGCAGGTTTGATCGACCTCGATCTTTTACAGAAACAGAAAGTGCTGGGTTTGAATGTCGAATTGGAATCCCTGAACGATTACGGAATTTTCTACTTTATAGGAACTCCCCGCGAGGGACAAACGCTGGAAGAAATCGGAGATTTGATTAAAGAAGAAATACAAAAACTGAAAACAGGCGATTTCAATGAAGAACTGCTACAGGCAATCATTAACAACAAAAAAATGGAAGTGATTGAAACTACCGACAGCCGTTATGCCTGCTACAGTTTTTTACAGGCTTTTATAAGTCAGTTTGAATGGAAAGACTATATATCCCGTATCGACGAAATGGCTAAAATAAGCAAAAAAGAAATAATGGATTTTGCCAATAATTTCTTTTTGGACAACAACTACGTAACCGTTTATAAAAGAACAGGCGAAAACAAGGAAAAAGTAGTTGTTGAAAAACCGGCGATTACAGCTGTTTTAGTTAACCGCGATAATGAATCAACATTCGCAAAAGACTTGTTATCAATGAAATCCGATCCTCTTGAACCTGTGTTTATCGACTTTAAGGATGTGATTAAAAAAGAAAACGTTAAGGACGGAGTCGATTTTTACTATACTAAAAATATCTCCAATAAAATATATTTCCTGAATCAGTTTGTGGAAATATCAAGTTATACGGATAAAAAACTGGCTCTGGCGTTTAAATATCTCCCTTATCTGGGAACATCAAAATACACTCCCGACGAACTGAAAATGGAAATGTATAAACTGGCAATGTATTTCAACGCCTATTCCACCAATGGACGCTCGTATGTATCTCTTTTTGGACTTGATGAAACAATGGACAAATCGCTCGCTCTGATGTCGGAAATGATTAACGATGCAGCGGTTAACAAAGAAGCCTACGACAATCTGGTAAACGATATTCTCAAACAGAGGGCAAACAGCAAGTTAAACAAGGGACAAATTCTGAGCGGTCTGGTAAATTATGCCAAATATGGACAAAAATCATACTTTACAGACATCCTGACGGAAGAAGAATTGCGCGCAACAGATCCACAGGAACTGGTGGATATTATTAAAAACTTTTCGTCATATAAGCACGGTTTTTATTACTATGGACCGGATGAGAAAAAGAATGTCTTAGCTTTGCTTAAAAAACTGCCGACGCCCAATGATTTAAAAGACGTCCCGCAACGGGTGGAATATTCGGAATTGCCAATGGACAAGCCTGTTGTCTATTTTGCCGATTACGATATGGTGCAGGCTGAAATTATTCTTCTGGCAAAAGACCGCATTTTCGACCCTGAAGTAATGCCGTATCAGTCAATGTTTAACGCATACTATGGCGGCGGGATGAACTCAATAGTATTTCAGGAAATCCGCGAAGCAAGAGCTTTGGCATATTCAGCTTATGCTTCCGTAAGCACTCCTTCCCGAAAAGGACAGTCCTCATACATACAGGCTTACGTAGGAACGCAGTCCGACAAAATGGCAAATGCCATGGACGCTTTTCGCGATTTACTGGCAAACATGCCAAGTTCGGAAAAAGCCTTTGAAATCAGTAAAGAAACGGAATTGAACAACATCCGTTCCCAGCGCCTGACAAAAACCGACGTTTTCTGGACGTATATGTCCTGTTTAGATTTAGGAATTGATTACGACTATCGTAAACCAATATTCGAAAACATTCAAAAGATGACATTGAAAGACGTGGAAGATTATTTTAATCAGCATGTTAAGCCTGCGCAATACTCAGTGTTGATTGTCGGAAAAAGGGATAAGATTGACTTCAAATACCTGAACAAAATAGCAACAGTTAAGGAATTGTCATTAACCGAACTGTTTGGATATTAATGTTTTCATTTTTTTGAATTTTAAATTTTGTTAATGATCGAATAACGACGGCAGTGATGTCGTCGTTATTTTTTAAGTTATCAAAAATGAGATAATACCGTGCGTCTTTACCGTGCGTTTACGACACGGCTACAAAGATGTTGCAGCTACGCTGCTTAACAAGGGGAATAAAGGCGCAAAAAATAACTGTTCTCACAGTTTCAGCGAAATTTTATTCATTTTTTTTGCTTGTATGAAAATTTATTCATAATTTTGCACCCGAATTTTAAATACTCAATTTTTACAATGATTGCTCAAAATTTTTTCTCATATTTATGTTTTCTTAACGCCAAAGATTTGGATGTTAGGAATAATTTATTAGAGAGAGAGAGAGAGAGAGAGAGAGAGAAGGGTATTAGTTAAATTTAGTAAAAATTTCAGCTTTGGCTGGAATTTGACAGATATATGTAGAGGCATTGCATGCAATGTCTCTACATTCGTTTTAAAATCCTGTTGAATTTTTCTGTTTAAGAAGATTCATCCGGATTTTTTTTATTTACGTGGCTTTCAAACGAAAAGACCATGATGCAAAGCATTGTCCGTTGGTATATAGCAAAAATCAAACTGCGGACTGAAAATAAAATCATAAAATATTTGAATCAGCTGGGAATAGAAAGTTTCCATCCCCTGCAACCGGATGGACAGCCTCTGCTGCCATGCCTGCTTTTCGTGCGTATTTCGCGCGAACAGGCAATAGAACTTCCAAAAGAATCCGGATTGACGCTTGATTTTCAGTACGATCCGGCAACGCATCAATTGCAGTACGTTCCCGACAAGGCAATGGAAAACTTTATTTTTATGAATCGACATACTGAACGATTGATTGTTTTTCC
>JAIRPX010000207.1 GCA_031256775.1 Dysgonamonadaceae bacterium | reverse complement strand
TACATCTTTACCGTGCGCTTACGCACACGGCTACAAAGATACTGGCGCTACGCGCCTTCTCGCAAAACACAGGGTTTTACGGGTGAACCGTGAATGTACGTAGAACAACAAGGTTGTAGAATAATCTTGTTTATATAAAAACTTACGTGACCTTAATAATTCTTGTAACATAACTCAATATTTTGAATCACAAAGTTAATATTTTTTTTCAGATAAACACAGGGTTTTGCAGGTGAACCCCATTTTGAGCGTTAGCGAAACAGCAATATTTGAGTAAATCAATAATTATGAACGTTTTAAACGCAAAACAGCTGATTAAAATCAGCTGCTCGTGATTCATCTGGGGCTCGAACCCAGGACCCCATCCTTAAAAGGGATGTGCTCTACCTGCTGAGCTAATGAATCTTTTTTCTGTAAAGCGGGTGCAAAGGTAAGAATAATTTTTTATCTTTGCAAAATAATTTACTAATAAGTTCGTAAATTATTTAGAACTATTATTTCTAAAAGCATTATAAAATGGCAGACGACAAAAAAATTATTTTTTCAATGGTGGGGTTAAACAAAACTTTTCCTCCTCACAAACAGGTGCTTAAAAACATTTATCTTTCGTTTTACTACGGCGCTAAAATCGGAATCATTGGTTTGAACGGTTCGGGAAAATCAACTTTACTTAAAATTATTGCAGGCGTTGAAAAGGAATATCAAGGCGAAGTGGTGTTTTCTCCGGGCTATTCGGTGGGCTATCTGGAACAGGATCCAAAATTGGACAATGACAAAACAGTGAAAGAAATCGTTCAGGAAGGCGTTCAGGAAATCATGGATATTCTGAAAGAATATGAAGAGATCAATGAGAAATTCGGCTTGCCGGAATATTACGAGGATTCGGATAAAATGGATCAACTGTTTGCTCGCCAGGCAGAATTGCAGGATAAAATAGACGCGACTGACGCCTGGAATATCGACAGCAAATTGGAACGCGCGATGGACGCTTTGCGCTGTCCGCCGGAAGATCAGCCTGTCGGAACGCTTTCGGGTGGTGAACGGCGACGGGTTGCCTTGTGCCGACTGCTGTTGCAACAGCCTGATATTCTGTTGCTGGACGAACCAACCAACCATTTAGACGCTGAATCTATCGACTGGCTCGAACAGCATTTGCAGCAGTATGCAGGGACAGTAATCTGTATTACGCACGACCGCTATTTCCTGGACCATGTTGCAGGCTGGATTTTAGAACTGGATCGCGGCGAAGGTATCCCCTGGAAAGGAAATTATACTTCATGGCTGGAACAGAAAACCACACGGATGGCGCAGGAAGAAAAACAGGCAAGTAAAAGAAGAAAAACGCTTGAACGAGAACTGGAATGGTCGCGAATGGCTCCCAAAGCCCGACACGCCAAAGGTAAAGCCCGATTAAATTCATACGAACAGTTATTAAACCAGGATACGAAAGAACGGGAAGAAAGACTGGAAATATTTATTCCTAACGGACCGCGTCTGGGCAATAAAGTGATTGAAGCTGTTAATGTTGCCAAAGCGTTTGGCGACAAGTTGCTGTATGACGATTTGAATTTCATGCTTCCTCCAAATGGAATAGTAGGCGTTATTGGTCCGAATGGAACGGGAAAAACTACGCTTTTCCGTTTGATTATGGGATTGGACAAGGCTGACAAGGGTATTTTTGAAACAGGAGAAACCGTTAAAATCGGCTATGTGGATCAGTCGCATACTGATATTGATCCTGAAAAATCTGTTTTTGAAGTTGTTTCCGGCGGAACGGAGTTTATAAGAGTAGGCGGCAGGGAGGTCAATTCCCGTGCTTATTTGAGCAGGTTTAATTTTTCGGGCGCCGATCAGGAAAAGAAATGCAGCGTTCTTTCCGGCGGAGAAAGAAATCGCCTGCATCTGGCTCTGACATTAAAGTCGGAAGCTAACGTACTGTTGCTCGACGAACCTACAAATGATATAGACGTCAATACGTTACGCGCTTTGGAAGAGGGATTGGAAAATTTTGCAGGATGCGCCGTAGTAATTTCTCACGATCGCTGGTTTTTAGACCGAATTTGTACGCATATTCTTGCTTTTGAAGGCGATTCGCAGGTGTTTTTCTTTGAAGGCTCTTATTCGGAGTATGAAGAAAACAAGAAAATGCGTCTGGGCAATACCGAGCCGAAACGAATAAGATACCGTAAGTTAATCAATTAAATATAAACTTATGAAAACGAAATATTTTTTCCTGCTGATGCCTGCGTTTTGGGTATCAGCAATTTTTGCAAATCAAAAATTAGAGGAAGCGCAAACACAAAAGGAGATTCTAATTGACGACATTCACCTAAATGGAGCGGCAAATGCTGCTCCTGTCGTCCCTTTTGTGGACACGCTGTTTGTTATATATGGCAATTCAGGCATTTTTACTGCCCAAAAAAAAGCCGCGCTGATAGAAGACAATATCAGGAAACTGGAAAAAACAGAACCGTTCATCGCTGATTCCCTTATAATAACACGCGACGAAGAAAATTTGCTTATTGTATATAACGATTTAATTATTATTGGAATAAATGACCAGCAGGCACGGTCAATTAACATATCTAAAGAAAAAATCGCACAGACATACAGAGAAATAATAATAAATGCTGTTCTGAAACAAAAGGAAAATTCTTCATGGCTGACATGGTTGCAACGAACAGGGCTTTCGATTATCCTGCTTCTTACAACATACCTGATTATAAAATACATCATTCGCCTTTTTTCTAAAATGATTCTTTTTATTCATAAAAAAAGAGAAAAAACAATAAAATCTTTATATTACATTATAGATTCAGACAAACAAATTGCTTTCATATCTAATATATTGAAATTCACTCGATTGCTTTTTATTATCGTTGTTTCGTATGTATGCCTTACAACTTTTTTCAGCATTTTCCCTCAAACAAAAATCGTTTCAGACAAATTGTTAGGATACATAATTAACCCTCTGAATAAAATATGGACGTCGTTTGTTAACTTTTTACCGGATCTTTTTGCTATCATTGTTATTGTTGCCGTTTTCAGAGTAATATTCAAAATGATTAAAATTATTGCTCAAAGAATTGAAAATGAATCAATAATTATTCGCGGTTTTTATAAAGAATGGTCAATGCCTACGTATAATATTGCGAGAATTGTTATATCCATATTGATGCTTATTTTCATATTCCCGCATCTTCCGTTTTTCGACAATAAGGCATTTCAGGGAATATCGGTTTTTATTGGCGTGTTGTTTTCGCTCGGTTCTACTTCCATTATAAGTAACATCGTATCGGGAATAGTGATAACCTACATGCGCCCATTTAAAATAGGCGACCGGATTAAAATGGGTGAATATACTGGCAACGTAGTTGAAAAAACGCCATTAGTGACACGTATAAGAACTCCTAAAAATGAATTAATTACAATTCCTAACGGAAATATAATGACCGCTCAGACATTTAATTATACGGAATCGGCAAAAGAATACGGTTTGATTTTACACACTTCCATTACTATGGGATATGACAGACCCTGGACTAAAATTCATGCCCTTTTAATTGAAGCAGGCTTAAAAACACCCGACGTGCTTCAAAATCCGAAGCCTTTTGTACTGCAAACTGCGCTGAACGATTTTTATGCTGAATATCAAATCAATGTCTATACTGACGAAGCTGATAAGATGCTGGATATTTATTCAGGTTTGCACAAAAATATTCAGGATATTTTCAATCGGGAAGGAATTGAACTCGTGGCGCCGCATTATAGTGCGCACCGCGATGGCAGCGATATTGTTATTCCAAAAGAACAAAACAAAACAGGAATATTTCATACCTCGCCTTTCAATATGAAAATAGTTAAGGAAGAAAATCCCAAATAGCGCTACTATAATTTACGCTGCTTAATTTTTTGCAACGTCATTGCGAGCGTTAGCGAAGCAATCCAGCATAAAAAACTAAAAACTGACAACTGAGAACTAATAACTGGATTGCTTCGCCTTCGCAATGACAAAGGTTTATGCAACAGAATGTTTCGACTCGGATTTTTCAATTTTTTCTTTCGCGTAATCCAAATCAATATGCAGCGTTTTTTGCCCTGTTCCAGGCAATTCAAACATGGCGTCTATCATAATATCTTCTGTGATGGAGCGTAATCCTCTTGCGCCCAATTTAAATTCTATGGCTTTATCCACAATATATTCCAAAGTTGCTTCATCAATATTCAGTTGGATATTGTCCATTGCAAACATTTTCATGTATTGTTTGATAATCGAATTTTTTGGCTCAGTGAGGATATTACGGAGGGCATTTCTGTCTAAGGGTTCCAGGTAAGTGAGGATTGGAAGCCGTCCAATAATTTCGGGAATAAGTCCGAATGACTTCAAATCCTGCGGAGCAATATATTGCAGGAGGTTGCCGGTATTTATCTTTTTGTAATTTTCGGCTGCCGCATAACCTACTACCTGTGTATTAAGACGTTGTGCTATTTTTTTCTCAATTCCGTCGAAAGCTCCGCCGCAGATGAAAAGGATATTTTTTGTATCGACTGCAATATATTTTTGCTCCGGATGTTTTCTGCCTCCCTGTGGCGGCACGTTAACTACCGAGCCTTCCAGTAATTTTAACAAACCCTGCTGTACGCCTTCGCCACTTACATCGCGGGTAATAGACGGGTTATCGCCCTTGCGGGCAATTTTATCTATTTCGTCGATAAAAACAATACCGCGTTCAGCCTCTTCCACCTTGTAGTCTGCTACCTGTAATAAGCGGGATAAAATACTTTCTATATCCTCGCCTACATAACCGGCTTCTGTTAATACGGTTGCGTCAACTATTGCGAAAGGCACTTTCAGAAATCGCGCTATTGTTTTTGCTAACAGTGTTTTACCTGTTCCTGTTGAGCCAACCATAATAATGTTTGATTTTTCAATTTCTACGTCATTAGTGTCTTTTTTTTGCAACAGCCGTTTATAATGATTATATACGGAGACAGACAGGTAGCGTTTTGCAGCTTCCTGACCAATAACGTATTGGTCGAGAAAATTCTTTATCTCTTTAGGATTGGGAAGTTCGTTTTTAGATAAACTGAACTTTTTTTTATTTTTTATGTCGGTATTCGGCACAATTTCGTTTAACATTTGGTATGCCTGATTTATACAGCCATCACAAATGTAGCCGTTAATGCCTTGCATCAGTATGTTGACTTCGCTTTGCGAGCGACCGCACAAATTACAGTATCCTCCGTTGCGTTTAGTCATATTTATTTATGTTCCAAAATTTTATCAATCATTCCGTACTCTAAGGCTTCTTCCGATCCCATCCAGAAATCGCGGTCGCCATCCTGCAATACTTTTTCATACGGTTGACCGGAATGGTTGGCAATTATAGTGTAAATTTCTTTTTTTACTTTAAGTATTTCACGTGCAGTGATTTCAATGTCGGAAGCCTGTCCCTGCGCGCCTCCCAGCGGCTGGTGAATCATAACGCGGGAGTGTTTAAGCGCCGAGCGTTTACCTTTCTCTCCGGCAACCAGCAACACTGCCGCCATTGATGCCGCCATTCCTGTGCAAATAGTTGATATTTTGCTGGAAATGAACTGCATGGTGTCGTAAATGCCATATCCTGCATAAACCGAGCCGCCCGGCGAATTGATATAAATTGATATATCTTTGCCCGAATCAGACGATTCAAGATATAATAGCTGCGCTTGAATAACATTAGCTGTATAATCGTCAATTGGAGTGCCGAGAAAAATGATTCTATCGACCATCAAACGTGAAAAAACGTCCATTTGCGCCACATTAAGCTGGCGTTCTTCAAGTATGTATGGGGTCAGACTGCTTGTTATAGTGGCATACTTGTCCAACGCATTAGAATTCATTCTCAAATGCTTGGTTGCATAATTTCTAAAATCATCCATAATTATTAATCTTCAAATAGTTTTTTAAATTCTTCTTTTGTAATTTCTTTATTTTCCAGCGTGACTTTTTCCTTAAATATTGAGAATAATTTTTCATCTGTCACCCTGTCAACCATATTTTGTTCTGATCCTTCCTTTTTTAGCATTTCCTTAGCATAATTCTCCAAAATATTGTCAGGAATATTTGGTATGCCATACTGAGAGAACTGGATTCTTGTTACATTCATAGCCATTCCCATTACTTCTTCATTTGTTACCCTGACGTTATTTTCTTTAGCAATTTTATTTTTAAACAGACGAACCTTCAAATCTGTGATAATTTTCGGGAAGTTTTCATCTAACGATTCTTTTGTCTGCTCTTTTGATTCTTCAAGGAAACGCTTCAGGAAATCATACGGAAAGGGAATGTCCTGGATTTTTTCTTCTATCAGTTTTTTTATGTCTAAGGAAAGTCTGTAATCGCTTTCACTTTCAAGCTGACCGGCAACAGTTTCTTTAACCTTATCCCTGAATTGTTCTTCATTTACGACGGAGCCTTCTTCATAAAGTTTATCATACAGTTGCTGATTTAATTCAGCTTCTTTATATCGGGAAATTTCTTTAATTTCAAAAGAAAAATTCCCCTGATGATCTTTTACTTCTTCTTTCTTGATTTTCATGAAAGAAGACAATTCTGTTTCATTATTTTGATATGCCTGTGAAGGATTAAAAATAATGGTATCGCCCAGTTTGGCGCCAATAAACATGTTCCTTTCTGTTTCAGAACTTATGTATGAAGGCATAACAGTTACATTTTCAATAGAAATGCCGCCATCTTTTGGAAGATTTTCTTCATTCAGTTCTGTCAAAAGACCTTTTGCAATATCATTGCTTTCAATATCTTCCACCTGTACTTGTGAGCCATTAGCAGATTTGTAATAATTGATTTGTTTTTCAATCAATTCATCATCTACTGTAATCGTATAATATGGCAATTTGTCTTCTTTCGTCAAGTCAACATTTATCTCAGGTTTTAATGCTATATCAAAAACAAATTCATAATTTTCCTGATTCAGGAAATCCAAAGTCTGGTTATTATCTTTGCGCGGAAGCGGCTCGGCAATAATATCTAAATCGTTTTCTTTGATATAATCTGTTATTTTATTGGAAACTAACTTGTTGAGTTCTTCAGCTAAAACAGCTTTACCATACGTTTTTTGAAGCAGGGCGACAGGAACCATTCCTTTCCTGAATCCTGGAATAGAAACTGTTTTGCTGATTTCTTTCATGCTGTGTTTAACTTTTTCCTCATAATCTTCCTTAACGATTTCGATGTTTAATGTTGCATTAACCTCATCAATCTTATTTAATGTAATCTTCATTATTAAAATATTGTTTATTTATTAATATTCAGTTAGATATGTATTATATGCAATAAAAAAAGAACTACAAAGATAATTCTTATATTCATAATTATCAAAATATAAAGATTACTTTTGTCTGTTTTATTCATAACGGACAGTTTTTGTCGGAGGAATTTTAGCTATAAGATACGACGGCACTGTCAGCATCGTTAACGTAGCAATAAGTGTTCCGATGTTGATTAATACAATAACAAGGATGTTAAAATCAATGGGAACTTCTGAAACATAATAAGTTACAGGATTAAGTTTGAATATGCCGAAATATTTCTGTATTAAACATATAGCAATTGCTATAATATTTCCCCAAAGCAAGCCTTTTGTTATCAGGAAAGCAGAAATATAAAGGAAAATTTTCCGGATACATACGTTATTTTCTCCTAAAACTTTCAGTATTCCTATCATATTTGTCCTTTCGAGAATAATAATCAGCAAACCGGTTATCATGGAAAAACCGGCTACAACCAGAATCAGCGCAAGTATTACCGCCACATTGTTATCCAGAACATCAAGCCATGCAAAAATCATTGGATTCAACTGTTTAATTGAGCGGGTATAAAAAATATTTCCTGTTCTATCGCTCTGTGCTTGAAGGTCATAATACATTTGCAAACTTGTGTCGTCGAGCTTATCGTAGTTTTTTACCAGTACCTCCAACCCGCCAATCATATCGTCGTCCCAGCCATTCAATTTCCTTATTTGTTTTATGTCGGCGAAAATAAACAGTTTATCATATTCTCCAAAATTGGTTTGAAATATTCCGCTTACTGTAAATTTGCGAAGTCGCGCCTCCATTTCTTTATGCACAAAGCAGATAATAAAAGAATCGCCCAGTTTTAATTTCAGTTGACTGGCTATGAGCCTGGAAATCATAACATTATTGCTAACAGAATCAGGACTGACGGAAAGTACTTCGCCTTCTACCATGTTGCGGCGGAAAAAATTCCAGTCGTAATCTTCGCCAACTCCTTTTACGATAATTCCATGAGAATCTTCACCGGTTTTTATGAGTCCCGGTTTTGTCGCAAACTTCTGTGCATGAAGTATATTTGGCATCCGGAGTATTTCGTCCATCAAACTGTCGCTCACTACGATGGGATGAGCTTCGTATGAAGCGTTACTGTCGAAATTGCTTACCTGTATGTGCGAGCCAAAACCAATTACTTTATTGCGTACTTCTTTCTTGAATCCAACAGCAACGGCTACCGAAAGAATCATAATGGCTAAACCTAATGCTATGCTGATAATAGCAATTTTTATAGCGGGAGGCGAAATATTCTGTTCCGCATCTTTACTTTTGTAAATTCGTCTGGCAATAAAAAACTCAGTTGACATATTTTTATATTTTCCGGATAAAATCACATTTTTCCGTTTTTTATCCGGCAAAGATAGTCATTTCCGACGGAAATGGCAAAAAATCAAAAAACGATGAACGAGACACACTGTTGCTGGCACGAATGTGCGAAAGCCAATTCCTAATTCCTAATTATTTAAGCTTCATTCTCACTTGCAGCAAAACTTCCGTCCGGCGCAAGTCATAAGCCGAATAATACGAATTTATGTTGCTGTATGAAGCTGATATATATTGCTTTGCATTAAACAGGTTGTTGCACGACAGCTGAAATTCCATTTCTTTGTGTTTGTATTTACATCCAATATCGCCAAACGACATTGTGCGGCTACCGGAAACAATTGCACTGTTATGGAAATATTCGTACCCAAAATTGATGACAAGTCCTTTAACCGGAGGGTAAAAATATAGCTGCGCCTGCTGTGAAACCGTTCTGATTGGTTTTAAGATTGAATTATCCGTTTTCACCGTATTGCGTTCTTCGGAAAAGTTGAAAACATAATTAAAACTTGCCCATGAACGGATTCGCGTGTTGATTGACGGATGCAGCGACCATGATGTCCCGCTATAATTAAGAATCTCTCCCTGAGAAAGTTGCGAGCCTGACAATATGGAGTAGGCTCCGCCAAGTTTTACTGTTGAAGTAATTGCGTCGATAGCCTGACTTATATTGCCTGACGTTGTTACGCCGCGCGTATGGTTGGGCTTTGCCAGCGAAGTTTGCACTTGTAGAATACCATTCAGGTCATAGCCATTCATCAAATTATATTTATTGTCGAAATAATTGATACCTACATTCCCAAACAAAGATTTGACAGGATTCCGGTAATTCAGCCATAAACTCGTATTTGCGGACTGCGTTTCGAGAAGGCTGCCCTCGTTTCGTGTCAAGTTCCTGTATGAACTCATGATATATCCTGTATATCCATTCCTCAATCCTCCCATATCGTTTGAAAAGCTTGCCACGACGGTAACATTCCAATAAGCTGAAAAAGTATATAGAGCCAGCAGGGATGGATTAAAATAAATCCGCTGCTTATTTTCTTTCCCGTTCATAATCAAATTATTAATATACAGGTAAGTGTAATTTACCGGCAAAAAAAGATTGATTTTCCACGAACCTTTATCGTATGTATAATTCGGACTGAAATACCAGACATATTTATTCCATTGCAAATTGTTACGCATGGAATCGGGAACAGGACTGACCACGTCTAATTCAGATTCAAGATGCTGTAAATCGGCGCGAAAGCCAACTTCATATCCCTGCTTCCACCATGTTTTATTGATTCCGAAAGAGGCTCTGGTAGAAGATTTAAACCGTGAAATATCAACTTTTTGTCTCATGCTTGACGCATCTGTTCCAAACATTTCGCCGTAAATCATAGGTTGCACTTGAAGAGTATGCGGCGTTGTTGAAAAGCCATTGAAAGAAGACAGTTGCCACATCGTTTTACCAAAATCTTTGTTTATCTCAAATGAATTGCTGATACCGCAGTCAGGTTTATCCAAATGCTGATTTATGTTGTTGGCAGTGAGGGCGTCACCCTGTTCCATATCCCAGCCTGCATTAAGTTTCAGGTAATTTTTCAGGTAAAATTTATCCGTGTTTGCCTCCAATTTGATTTCGCCATCCAAATGATTCATATACAGGCGAGAAGACAAGATTTCCTGAACTCTTGCTATGCTGTCGCCGGGCAGATAATATTCTGTGCGGGAAATGCTGCTTTTGCTTTGCCGGTCGTTGAGATAATGAATATTGGCATTTAAATCATAATCTTTGTTTAATTTTAAAGAGTTATTAAAGGTAACATTATGAACCTGATTTAATAAATACCGTTTCTGACTGATTGAAGGCGGGGAAGGCGATTGAACGCTCAATAATCCGTCGCTGTTAATTTTTTCTTCCCTGTCGAAATAGAAAACATTCAGGTCGCGCGAAACATCGTCGCCCGTGTTGTTTCCTTTGTATGTAGTAATATTTTGCCAGTCTTTCCTGAAATACATCCCCGTCAATTCGCCGGAAAGAAGTACCGGCGGCAGCCCTGCTCCAAACATGGCGTTGGAAATTATTTTTCCCTTTGCAGCATCTTTCAGTTTCAGGTTAATAGCTGCCTGATCGGAAAATTTTTTGTCTTTCAGAACTTTAATCGGCTGATGGTTTTCCAGCACTTCCACTTTGTTAACATCTTTGGCTTCTATATTATTTGTCGCGATACCGTAACGTCCTTGCAGTAAATCAATTCCCTCGATGTAGAACTTGTTTATAGGCTTATCCTGGTAACTAATCTGACCATTTTCTGCCACATCAATGCCTGGCATTTTTTTCAGCACGTCGCCTATAGTCCTGTCGTTTTTATCAGTAAAATCAATAACCGAATAGGAAACAGTATCTCCCGACTGCTTTATTTTCGGAGGCGTGATTTTCACTTCTTTCAGCGTGATAGCTTCCGACGAAACGACAAAATCCACAGTTTGATTTTTACGGGTAACTGTTTTTTCCTGTTTTTGAATGTTAAATCCGGCAGTTGAAACGGTTAGCGTATCTTTTTCGCCTTTGTATTCCAGCCGGTATTTTCCCTTACTGTCTGTTACGTTAAATCCTGAAATCGCAGGATTGCCTTTTTCACGAATACTAACATTAATGCCCGGAATACCTTTATTTTCCGTATCTTTTACAATTCCTTGAATCACAATTTGCGAATGGATATTAAAAGATACAAATACTAAAATTGCAGCAAAGCCCCACTTCATTTATTCCAGTTCCATCGGATTGTATATCATTTTAAGGTCTTCGCGCGATACCATGCCACCTTTTCCGTCCGGAACAGATTCCGGAATTTGCACACCTGGAAAAGAACTCATGGTGTATCCCAGTGGATCTTCGGCATAGCGTTTTTTAATTTTATCCACTTCCTTACGATTAGTTTTAATGTAGTCTTTTTGAGCAAATTTAAGCGGGACGTTTGCATATTCAATGCCAACGGCTTTGATAACATATTTTTCGGTTGAATCCTTTACGTACAGAATCAGCCCCGGCAAACCGGAAAATTTCCAGGGACCGTCGTTTACGGGAATTTCGGGAGCAAACCATGCTTCATAGCGCCTTCCGCGAAAATCGCAAGTTGCTTTCTGGCACAAATAATTCAGACAAGTCAGTGTATCTGAGGTAATTTGCCACTGTATTTCGTTAAGTTCTTCTGTGTAAGTAAAAGAATTTATGGCAGCCTGGTCGGTTACCGTCATTTTCCCTTCCGGATAATTTTTGAAAATTTCGCGTTCATCATATTTTTTCACATTTGAGTTTTGAAGCGTTTCCTGGAACTGTGCAATTTTCTGCTGGGTTACATTGTTTAATACATCCATAATCATGGAATCAAGCATACGTTTATAGTCGCTGTAAAACTTGGAAATGCCTGTAGTTCCAAGTTCCAGAACCATATAATCGGCTGATTTTTCCTGTTTCAGACTGTCTTCCACGCTTTCGCTTGCTAAACGCTTAACTGTCTTGAGCGCAGGAGGATAGTTAAACTCATAGAATACACGAAAAGCGGTTGTATCCAAGGTTTCATAGCCTTTCGGTAAAAAACTGCCCACTCCGCCAAATTGCGACATTACGAACAGCGGGATCAAACTGATTGCAAGAAGAAGAAAATATCGTTTCATAAATTTTAAAATTTTAGGATCACAAAGATACATGATTTTTTTGAATTACAAACAAACATATAAAAATTCTCTTAATTGCGAGCGTTAGCGAAGCAAT
>JAIRPX010000136.1 GCA_031256775.1 Dysgonamonadaceae bacterium | reverse complement strand
GAAGCTGGTACAGTAAAATTAGTTGGAACGGACTATGCTGCTATCGTAAAAAATGTAAGTATATTGATTAATGACAGCCTTATTTATAATCAAATGTATCAGTCTCATAATCCTTATGGAGATGGGAAAGCGTGTGAAAAAATTGTATTAAAAATAGAATAGATAAATGTAAATATACCAAGTAACAATGCAAGACTTAAAAATAATTAATTTACCCAAAATATTAGACAGACGCGGAAATCTTTCATTTATCGAAAGTGAAAATCATATTCCCTTTAAAATTGAGCGCTGTCACTGGATTTACGACGTACCGGGCGGCGAAAAACGCGGCGGTCATGCCTATCGTGAAAATCAGGAATTTATTGTGGCTCTGTCTGGCAGCTTTGATGTGATTGTCAACGACGGAACGGAAGAAAAAATATATCATTTAAACCGTTCGTACTACGGGCTTTATGTTCCGGCAATGAACTGGCGGCAAATGGAGAATTTTTCGACCAATTCGCTGGCATTGGTGCTTTCTTCCAAAAAATACAATGCAGAAGACTATATCAGGGATTTTACTTATTATAAAACATTGAAACAATGAAATATAGCACTGTTTACGACTGTTCCGTAATAGAAGTGGATAAACACCACAGCGAGGCTGGAAATATTACTGTAATTGAAAATATTGAAACTGTTCCCTTTGAAACAAATCGCGTGTATTATTTGTATGATATTCCCGGAGGAGAAGAACGCGGAGCGCACGCGCACAGGGAGTTAAAGCAGTTACTGATAGCGGCAAGCGGCAGTTTTGACGTGGTTCTTAACGACGGAAATGTCAGGCGTACTGTATCGTTAAACCGTCCATATCACGGACTTTTAATTGTTCCGGGAATATGGCGCGAACTGAATAATTTTTCGTCGGGAGCAGTATGTTTGGTACTTGCCTCGCACAAATACGACGAAAAGGATTATATCAGAAATTATGAAGAATTTTTAGAGTATAAAAAATGAAACAGATTGATTTTAATATATTCAAAAAAAAGTATGACATTCAGGTAAGATTTGTAACCGAAAGTGATGTGCCGTTTATTTTAAAACTGCGTACCGACCCTGAACTGAGTCGTCATCTGCATAAAACTGAAAATAATATAGAACAGCAAATACAGTGGATACGCGAGTATAAAAAACGCGAAGCGGCAGGCGAGGATTATTATTTTCACTATTCCAGAGACAATATTGAAATTGGCGTTAATCGAATTTATGATATTGAAACTGACAGGGCAACAGGTGGAAGCTGGATTTGTGAAAAAAAATTACCGATGGAACTCCCTGTTTTATCTTTGATAATAATACGCGAGATAATGTTCGAGCAGCTGAATTTGCAGTACGACTGTTTCGACGTCCGAAAAGATAATAAAAAAGTTATAAAAACGCATTTATTATTTGGCGCAGAAAAAACAGGAGAAGATGATTTTAATAATTATTATATTCTCACGAAAGAGAACTTTTATAGAAACAGAAACAAAATTTTGGGAATATTAAATATTTGAAAGCATTACAGATATGGAATTAAAAGATTTTATTGAAAAATTTGCCTCACAGTTTGAAGAAACGGAAGCAGGGGTATTTCAGGCAAATACTAAATTTAAGGAACTGGACGAATGGACTTCGCTGACGGCGTTGTCTGTTATCGCAATGATTGACGACGAATATGAGGTTGCCGTTAAGGGCAATGATATTAAAAATGCGGAAACCGTTGAAGATTTGTATAATATCGTAAAGTCAAAAAAATAAGCAATGGCATTTTTGCAGGTTAAAAATGTAAAAATAAGCGGTTTATCTGCCTGTGTCCCAAAACAGATTGAGGAAAATGTCGATTTTCCACTGTTCGACAGCGAAAGTTACAAAAATTTCGCTGCCACAACGGGTATTGAACGGAAACGGATTTCAACGGCAAAAGTATGCACTTCCGATTTGTGTATTGCAGCAGCTGAAAAACTGATTGACAGTTTAGCATGGAACAGAGACGAAATTTCTGTATTAGTGTTTGTTACACAAACGCCTGATTATATGTTACCTGCCACATCCTGTATTATTCAGGACAAACTGAAACTGAGCCGCGATTGCTATGCTTTGGATATTTCGCTTGGTTGTAGCGGTTGGGTTTATGGACTAAGTACAGCTGCAACTGTTGTAAGTAGCTGTAATTCAGATAGATATATAAGGGGGGGGGGGGTAAAAATGCTCCTTTTATGCGGCGATACCATTTCAAAAATTTGCACAAAAACCGACAAATCGACTTACCCGCTTTTTGGCGATGCCGGTACGGCTACAGCGCTGGAATTTTCGGAAAACTGTGCGCCGATTTTGTTTAATATGAACTCTGACGGTTCAGGCTATCAGGCAATTATTGTTAATGACGGCGGTTATCGCAATGGAATTTCAGAAAAATCCTTTGAAAAAATCACTCGTGGCGAAGGTATCGAATCGAATAATTTGCAGCTGATTCTGGACGGAATGGACGTGTTTTCATTCGGCATAAAACGCGCTCCCGAAAGCGTCAACCGTTTGCTCGAAGAATTTGTAATTAATAAGGACTGTATTGATTATTTCCTTTTCCATCAGGCAAATATGTTTATGAATGAACAGATTCGCAAAAAACTGAAACTTGAAAAAGAAAAAGTTCCGTATTCGCTTAAAAATTTCGGCAACACTTCGTCCGCCTCAATTCCTCTGACAATGGTTACAGAATTAAGCGAGAAGCTGAAAACCGGAAAATTAAATCATATAGCCTGCGGTTTTGGAGTCGGGCTTTCGTGGGGTAGCGCAGCATTTGAAACTAATAAAATTGCAGTTCCGGATTTGGTAGAAATATAAACTCTAATGAACGTCTGACATAATAATAGTGTATTTTCGAATATTATGAAGAAATCATATATTTTCCATTGTGAAAAGCTCAACCAAAACATATTGCAACAGGTTGAAATAAATTTATAATTCATAACTCATGTACAATCCATTTTCATTAGAAAATAAAATCATACTAATAACAGGCGCATCATCGGGTATTGGTCGGGCGATATCCGTTGAATGTTCTAAAATGGGGGCAAAAGTTATCATAACAGCCCGAAATGAAAAAAGGCTGAATGAAACATTTCTGCAAATGGACAATCAAAATGATCATAAAATCATTTCTGCCGAT
>JAIRPX010000045.1 GCA_031256775.1 Dysgonamonadaceae bacterium | reverse complement strand
AAGGTACGCGCTATTCAAAGGAATTAGCGTCTTTTTTAAAAGAAAAGTTTGGATACACTCCCGATCCCAGCTCAGACGCTTGAGAATTATTACCACATTAATGGCGCTCAGCTGGAGCGTCATTACAAAGATCATTTGAGCGATTATCATTCATGGGAACGTTGTCTCATGCAGAAGACTGGCTGTTGTTCCCCCAAAACATTGGTGCGCAGCTAAGTATTGATGAAACCACACTTAGCGATGGAGAACTTTATACTATCGTGACCAATAAGGCAACTAAGGGCTGGAAAAGGGATCATCTGCAAAATGTTGTGTTTTGCGAGAAGGCGCGTAGCGCCAATATCTTTGTAGCCGTGTGCGTAAGCGCACGGTAAAGGATGTACGGAATATAAACAGAGCAGCGTAGCTGCGATACCTTAATTTTTATTTATTTCATGTTTATGAATTTATTTGCTGTTAAAAAAGATGTCGCAGCTCCGCTGCCCAGGGAAAGGTCTGTGTTTTCCAACCGTGCGCTTACCCACACGGCTACAAAGATGTTGCAGCTACGCTGCTTTTGTTCAGCACGGTTTAGAAGAATTTTCAGCTTAATTGTTTTACGAAGTAACGAGAGAAAAGTTTTTTAAACGAGACACGTGGCGCAAAGCATGAAAGCACGGCTTATAAAGCCGTGTCAGCAGGAAAGCCATAGACACAGGGTTTTGCGGGTGAGCCAAAAAAACTACTTTGGTAGGTTTTTTGGCTTTTTCCTTTCATCTAACTTTGCACTGTCAATTTACTAAATTAATTCAATTCAAAATTAATATTTAAAGTATCAATTCAAAAAAATAAAATGAAAAGTGGCAGTATCAATTTGAGGAATGTGGCAATAATTTTTGCCAGCCTCGCAGCAACAATGACAATCGCTTGCAGTGGCGACAGCACATCAAAAACTCCCGACGGCAAAATTGACGCGGAAAAAGTGGTTAAAGAAGAACTCAAAAAAGCAAAAATCGAAAATCGCTTCAGCGAAGAAGCCGCAATGGTTTATATGCGGTCTGTGGGATTGACAAAAACCGACATTGCGCCGGATTTTGAATATGTAATTCCAGAAAAAGGATGTTACGGCGAAACTGGCTCAACCGGAAAAGGAATTATTACTTTTATGAAGGCAGACAGCAGCAAAGTAGATTACGAAGAGTTTGTATCTTGGGGTACAAAGGTTTATAACAAAATGGCGTCTATGTCTGAAGAGAAAAAAATCATCAAAGGCTATACAAGCGGAGGCGAAAAGGGACTTGACGAAAAACCGCTTTCCGATTTATTTCCCGCCAAAGAACCTCTTTTTTCGCTTTACAATTATGGATGGCATTACAACGGTACGTTCTACGATATTTACTTGTCACGTGAAAAAATAAAACCTTCTGAAAACGAAAATAGCGTTCAAATAAATATAGGTCTTGGACTTCAGAAACACATGAGCGAAAAGGACTGGGAAGATGCAATGAAACAGGCTGAAAAAGTACTGAAAAAATAGAACCCAATTATTATTATAATCTACACGGTATGGTTTTGTACATCCCAGTAAAAAACTGAAAACTGAAAACTAATTCTGGATTGCTTCGCTAACGCTCGCGCATGACGTTGCACAAAATTAAACCGCGTAAAGTATAAAATAACAATATCAAGTTTTAAATATAAAATTAAAGAATGTATGTTAAGGATGAATTTAATGAGGAATGTGATTGCGATAGCAATCTGCCTCGCAGTTACAACAATGTTTTGGGGTTGCGATCAGTTAGAAAAACTGCTTAGCGACAAACAGATTACAGCTTTCGGATTTCTTAGTCCAGCAGCCGTTGGCGTGATTGACGAATCGGCTAAGACAATTACGGTGAACGTGCCTGCGGGTACGGATGTAACGGCGCTAACGCCTTCGATTACCGTTTCGACAGGGGCAACGGTGAATCCCGCTTCAGGCGTAGTGAATAATTTTACCAATCCTGCTACTTATACAGTAACGGCTGAGGATGGTTCAAAGGCAGTCTATGTAGTTACCGTAATAATAGGAACAGGCGGCAGCGGCGGCGAACAACCAAACGGTAATCCACAGGAATTGAAAGGCTACATAGGTGAAAGCCGAACTTTACCCGATTTGGGATTTGCCATCGACTACATCGTGCCAAGCTGGATAGAGTTCAACAATAATGCGGTGATAACCATCGAACCTGGCGTATGCATTGCTTTCAAGGAAACAGGCGGATCAATGTCGGTAAGAGAAGGGGCAACCATTAAAATGCTCGGCACGGCAGCCAAACCAATTCAGTTTAGAGGAGCGGGTGCAACAAGCGGTACGGAAAAAGGTTCATGGGGATACATTGACATTACTACCAACAGCGACAATATCATGCAATATGTGGAATGTATCAATGGCGGGAAAGACGTAAACAATGGCGTAATTCGCGTAAGCAGTCAGGGACAGTTAAGTATGAGTAACTGTAAAATTAACGGTTCGCTGGGTCTTGGAGTTACTACTTCGGGCAGCTCTGTGATCAAAAAATTTGAAAGCAACGTTATAGAAAACTGCAACAAACAGCCGGTACATCTGGGTAATATTTCTCAGGCGGGCGTATTCGACGAAACATCAACATTGTCAAACAACAACGACAAGTTCATTTCCATTTCTGCCGGATATTTAGAAAATGACAATCTTACAATAAAGCCAACAACGGTTCCTTATCAGTTTGACAGCTGGATTGATATAGAAAAAATACTTACAGTCAATGCAGGTACGAAATTTCTGATGAATACCGGTTCAAGCATATCGGTGAGGGATATTGGATGTCTGAAAATGTTGGGAAGTGCCGAGCGTCCAATTCAATTATCGGGATATGTTAACAGTACGGAAAAAGGCTCGTGGGGATATATTGATATTAGTACCAACAACGACAACCAGCTGCAATATGTGGAAATGGTCAATGGCGGAAACAGCACCGATTACGGAGTATTGCGTTTGAGTTCTTCTGGAAAGGCAAGTATCAACAACTGTACTATCAACGGATCGAAAGGACATGGTATCAATACGTCCAGCAGCGCAACTATTACCTCCTTTGTCAACAACCGTATTAGCGCCTGCAACCATTCACCCGTTTGGCTCGGAAATATTTCGCAGACAGCAGCTTTCGACAATACTTCTAATCTGACAGGAAATACGGAAGACTATATTGGAATAAGCTCCGGATACCTCGACGACGCCAATCTGACAACGAAAGCGACTACTGTTCCCTATTATTTTTCATCGTGGATAGAAGTAGAGAAATTGTGGACTGTAACCGATGCTACATTTTATCTGCACGCTGACGCTACACTTTCTGTAAGGAATTTGGGACGCATAAACGCAACCGGATGTCGCTTCGACCGTTTGCCCGACATGGGTTATCAGTATCCGTCAATTTCGCTTGGAGGCAACAACGGCAGTTCATTTATCAACTGTACATTTGAACACGGAGCAAAAAACTCCGACAGCGGCATAGTCAATATCGACTCCGGCGCAGAAATGTCGTTTACTAATTGTAAGTTCCAGAATACCAGTCAGTATGGAGTTCGTATCAACAACAGCAGCGCCAATGTTACCGGTAGCGGGAATACGTTCACTAACTGTACGAAAGGTAATGTAAGGCTCTATAATGGACAAACGTCCAATACGTTTTAAATTAGAGTTTAGATATTAGAGTTTAGATATTAGAGTTTAGAGTGTAGTTTTTAGTTTTTAGTTTTTATACTCTGCACGGCATGGTTTTGTGCAACGTCATCGAGCGTTAGCTAAGCAATCCAGTTGTAATAAATAGATTGCTGGATTGCTTCAGGCTTCGCCTTCGCAATGACGTTGCACAAAATTAAACCGCGTAAAGTATAGTTTTTAGTTTGGAAACAAATTGAAATCCAATAATTCTACACTCTATTCTTTATACTCTAATCTCTAAAAACTAAACATCTACACTCTATACTCTAATATCTAAACTCTAATATTATGTAATTGCAATTGTAAGTAAGCTGATTCGAATATTAACCGTTTCCAGAAGGCTTACGGCACATGATTCCAGAGTAGAGCCGGTTGTCAGTACATCATCTATTATCAATACGTGTTTTCCTTCAAACATTTGTTTGTCTTTTATCCGGAATATGCCTGAAGTGTTTTTCCAACGTTCATAAACGTTTTTCCTTGTTTGTGTCACATTAGCTTCGGAGCGGTATAAATTCTTGGTTTCTAAGGGGATATGTGTAACGGAAGAAATACCTTGCGCAATGATTTCTGCTTGGTTGAATCCTCGTTTCTTTAATTTATGCGGGTGCAACGGAACAGGAACAAGACAGTCGATACCGGTAAAGAAATCATCTTTATGAAGCTCCTTTGCCATTAATTGTCCCAGCCATTTACCAAGATAAATATTTCCCTTGTATTTAATGTCCATAACTAATTTCTGTCCTGCGCCTCCCTTATTGTAATATAGGTATGAAGTTGCCTTTTCTACGGGAATTTTCCCTGAAAAACGGTCGGAAGCCCTGTTGTTTGCGTGATGGCGATAATTGGTTTTAGGCAAATTAATAAAACAGCATAAGCATAAAAATTCTTCACCGTCTAATAATGGCTCACGACAAATTACGCAAAGGTTTGGATAAAAAAGTGAAAAAAAACTTGTCAGTAAATTGGTTAAATTCATTTTGGATAAGTTTGATTATATTCAGGTGCAAAGGTACGAAAAATCTCCGTAAATCATCACCTGTGAATATTGATGCAAATTCATTTGAGATACCATTTTTTTTGATTAAACACACAATATTGGATATTCCGATTGCCTCACTCGGTAAGCAAATCTTTTACTACTTCGTAATCATCGGGCGGTAAATATATATCCTGATTCCAATTTTTAATTAAATCAGTCATATTGCATCTTGTTTATTTGTGGAAAAACAGATTTTTTTTGTGTATCCTTTATTTTTGTAAAATCTATACTTTAACGCGGTTTAATGGATCATCTGCAAAACCTTGTGTTTTGCGAGAAGGCGCGTAGCGCCAATATCTTTGTAGCCGTGTGCGTAAGCGCACGGTAAAGTATGTACGGAATATAAACAGAGTAGCGTAGCTGCGATACCTTAATTTTTATTCATTTCATGTTTATGAATTAATTTGCTGTTAAAAAAGATGTCGCAGCTACGCTGCTTTTGTTCAGCACAGGTGAAAAGAATTTTATGGCGGCACAGGGTGATACCCTCTTGATGGACAGATATTTATACTGCATTACCTGACGGCTATGGCGATGACGCTACGCCGAGCAGGAGAGAGGGGAGTGGGTTAATAAAATCGAACAAGCAGGGAAATTACTCCCCGCTCTCTATTAAACTCTTGACAAACATGTGCTTAGCCAGTTATGCTACTTTGCGATACACTGTATGCTCAAATAGATTTTTCATTTTTAGTGTCTTTAACATTTTTACGTATCTTTCTATTGTAATTAGAAAAAGCTATTCCTCTTAATGATGCAACAAAAACAGCAGGGAACAGTAGGACTGCGATTATAAACAGTAATCTGAAAATCCCGTCGCTAACCGAATATTTGTTTACATAAAATTCCAGCAAAATTCGCATTGTATTAACAAGTAAAGCAATTAAAACAATAGAAGCCCCGTTTGCAATTTTACGATAGCGAGAGGAAATCGCTCTTTTTCCTCTATTTAGTTTGTAGTCCCTGTTCAAGTAATACACCATTACAAACGACACTATAATAGATATTATTACTAAAATTACAAATCCAATTACACGTTTATCTTCCATTTTTTTTTAATATTATGCAACAGAAAAGTGAAATTTAACGTTTTGAATTTTCATATATACTCCACCCTGCACCTACAATAGAACCTGAAATTGCACCCCATGTAGCTTGCCCTGCTACCGTTAAGACAACGCCGCCAGGTCCGAAGACCAATCCTGAAGCGTATGTTGCAGGATTGATAAGAGCGCCAACTGCACCGCCTGCAAAACCTAAAGCATCGGATAAAGCTACATCGCCAACAAATTTTTTAAATTTTGCAAGAAAAGCTGTTCCTCCGTTAAGTGCAATAAAAATATCTCCATTGACTTCTACGAGAGATATAGAATATGGATCATCAGCCCTTAATGATGTTTCAGGATTCTCTATCACTCTTTCACTCCAAAATGCAAAACTGTGTTTTGAAACTGCTAAAAGTCCTAAAACACATTCCTTTTCTTGATCAGAAATGGTTTTGTTCAAAACTTCATTTTCAATCATGGCTAACCTTTCCGCAATATTGTCTTCACCGTCAATTGTTTTAAGAATAAGATTAAAATATTCTTTCTGAAAGTCTGTTAGAGCTGATTCTTCAATTTTCGCACTTGTTTCCTGCATTGTAGCAGATCGTAAATGAGAAAAACTATTATGAGATAATGATTGGAGATTTTCTCTTAATTTTTGTATATCGGAAACTTTTTCACGCTTCAATATCTCTTTTTCCATAAAAGAGGTAGCAAAATTATGAGCAAAAACTTCAATATCAACCGTTGCTGGATTAATTCCCTTCTTAACAGTGGAATTGTAAAGTTCTTTTAACCCTTCATTCAAGCCCGCATTATGAATCTCTCCAAGATAATCTAACCTGTTTTTCTGATTATCAGGAATCGTTTCAGATTGGCTATTACACATATAAAATGTAAATGCTATTGCGATTATGATACTTATTAAAAATATATTTTTCATACTAATTATTAATTAATTGACGACAGTTTTAGCTGTCGCATTTTTATTTATTATTTCACGGTTTTTTGGATATTAACGTCCTCAAATTCACCGCAGAAAATGGACGGCTTCTGTGTGTGGATTGTAACCTGATACAGGCTGTCTTTCGGGGCTTGCGGCACGGAAGCAACCGCAAGCCCCTGACTCAATGCCCTCACAATGTTTATAGCGTTTCCATATATCAATAAGACTTAAAACTGAAATTTGGAGACTACAGCCTGAAAACTTAAAACTAAAAACGTATGTATATGAGCACAGGAATATTCCACTGTTAAAAATATAAAAGCCACTGCTATATGCTTGTATATAAGATAATAGATGTTTGCATATTTGTAATATAATTTGTAAATTACGCGCGAGGCAATGTGTGTATTAAGAAATTATCATTAATATCCAATTTTTTGGAGTTAATGATAATTAATAAGTTAATATTTGTTTCAACACACTTCATTTGATAATATTTTATGACAAATAATGCTGCAAATTTAAATACTATTTTTGTTATTTGCAAATATTTTCTTAGAAAAATTACGCGAGCCTCTAAAAAATCGTTTTTTATGATATTGTTTTCGCCATAAACAGAGGCGCCTCTTACAGTTCGAGACAAAATATCTCAATTTTCGTGTAAACGAGGGTACAAGGTAATCATCAATAAGCTTATACTCTGCATGGCATGGTTTTGTGCAACGTCATTGCGAAGGCTTTGCCTTCGCAATGACGTTGCACAAAATTAAACCTCGTAAATTATAGTTTGAATCTTAAATATAATCAATTAATTAACAGGCTGTATGAAGTACGAATAACTATAGCTGTCGTATTTCATGCGGTATTGTTCCAATGGTAAACTGTACCAGCTGTCGATGCCAGCCACGCCCATTTGACCATAGTCTATATTCAAGTATATTTCTTTCCGTTTTTCTAATTCTCCCGAATGATACTGTTTCTTTTCTGTTTCCGGATCCAAATCGGCGATTGAATAATGCAATGCCGAAAATTCCAGTGGAGCTATTCCCGTTATTTTCAAACCTCTACCCTTAACGTCGGTTAAAGAAAACCAGCGAACTTCAGATTTATTTCCGTTTTCCTGAGGACGCGCGTATGGATGAAACTGCTCGTTCACAGTGCTTTGGTATAATCCTGTATAGGCAGAACTTTTCCTGTCGATATAGTTTTCCCATGGACCGCGACCATAATAAGTCAAATGTTCCAGCGACTGGGAAATAATCCAGCATGTTCCAAATTTAGGCATTATTGGGCGTTCACCCCTGATTTTGTCAAACTTGTTGTCAATCAGGACAGTACCGTCACTTTTCACCGTATATTTCTGTGTAAATTGAGCGTCGCCATCCAACAGCTTGCGTAAGGTTGCAATAATATAACTGCCGTTTTCTTCCGAAATTTCTACGGTTACATTTTCAGTTTTTCCAGCCTCGCGCCATACAATCAGGTTTTTGTTTGAACCTGAGCCATAATCATTGTCGGTCATCGGACGCCAGAAATTAACTTGTCCACCGCTTTCTATCAATGTTTTACCTTTATATTGATATTGCGAAATCAAGCCATTATTCAAATTAAACGTAACTGAAAAATCTTTACCCTTGCATGTCCAGGATTTTTCTGTTTTGCTGACTTGAAGTTTTCCATTTGGAGTTTCCGCTATTGCAGGCGCCTGATATTCCGACAAAGCAAACTGTTCATCAGCAATGGTATAATCTTTAGGAATGAAAGGCTCCTCAGTTTTTAGCTTATAGTAAACATTCAGGAAATATTCGTTACCGTTTTTAAACTGATAAGTTACCGGTAATGCAAGCGTTTGATTTTTCTTTGCCTCAATGGAAAGCGTTTCAATTTTTCCCGATTGCGCAACTTTACCATTTTCAAGCAATTCCCATAATAAATAATAATTACTTAGATTACGGAAAAAGTTTTTATTAAATATTGTAATATTATATTTATTTGCATCTGTCAAGCGAGTTTCGATATTTTGATATACCTTTTTAATTTCAAATGCGTGTGGATGCAGAGTGCGGTCGGAAGCAATTACCCCGTTAATAAGGAAATTACGATCATTGCCTTTACCTTCAAACACCGATTCAGGCTCAAAATCGCCGCCGTATGCAAAAAATGTTTTTCCATTGCGCGTCACTTTAAATCCCTGATCTATCCAGTCCCAGATAAAACCGCCTTGCAAAGTTGGGTAATCTGCATTTTCGATAACGTCCCAATAATCCTTAAAATTTCCTACGCTGTTTCCCATTGCGTGAGCATATTCCGAAGAAATCATCGGGCGATCAGAACGGTTTTCCGCATACCAGCGAAAAGAAGCAGGCGATGGATATTGAGGACAATAAATATCTGTATTCCACTCATGAACAGCACGTTCATATTGCACAGGGCGCGTTTTGTCTGCTTGTTTAAGAATCATATAGGCATTATAGAAATTATATCCGTTGCCGGCTTCGTTTCCTAACGACCAAAAGACTACGCAAGGATGGTTTTTGTCGCGTTCATACATTCGCATCACACGGTCTATGTGCATGTTAAACCAGTTATAATTGTTACCCAAAGTGCGGTCGAGATTGTATCCCATTCCGTGCGATTCTATATTGGCTTCGTCGCACACATACAGCCCGTATTCGTCGCATAAATCATAAAACAAAGGATCATTAGGGTAGTGCGACATCCTCACAGCGTTGATATTCAGCTGTTTCATCAGCTCTATGTCTTTCCTCATTTCTGCTTCAGAGATAACATGAGCTGAAACATGGCTGTGTTCGTGCCTGTTAACCCCCTTGATTAACACTGGTTGCCCGTTTACTAAATACTGAGCATTTTTAATTTCTATTGTACGGAATCCGGTGCGGCAGGGAATAATTTCCAGTATCTTTTTTTCGCCGTCGAGTAATGTTATATACAACCTGTATAAGTTTGGTATTTCCGCCGACCAAGCCTTTACATTTGGAATTATAGCATCAAAATTTATCCTGTCGGAAGCAGTATTGAAAGTCTGAGTTTTTTTTGTTTCAAATACATTATTTCCTAAGGCGTCTGTTAATAAAACCGAAATAGTGTATTGAACAGGCGACGCCGCTTTTTCTTTTTTCTGCAATGAATAGTTGTCAATTTCGACGGCAAGGTTTAATATTCCATCCTTATAATTATCGTTCAGGCTGCTGTTGATTTTAAAATCACGAATACTCACCTTTGGCGTTGCATAAACATACACGTCGCGTTCGATTCCTGATATACGCCAAAAATCCTGACATTCCAGATAACTGCCTGCGCTCCAACGGTAAACTTCGAGGGCAATTGAGTTTTTACCAGGATGTACATAAGGCGTTATGTCAAATTCGGCTTCCAACTTCGAATCGGAACTGTAGCCAACATATTTCCCGTTAATCCAAATATAAAAAGCAGATTTTACAGCTCCCAGATAAATGAAAATTTCCCGCCCGCTCCAATTATCAGGAATGGAAAAGTCGCGGCGATAACATCCTACAGGATTATAGTCCGACGGAATATTTTCTATCAACTTGTCGATTTGAGGATGACGGACGCCAAATTCATGCGGATGATTTACATAAATAGGATAGCCATACGTTTTTCCTGTATTGTTAAATTCCCAATTAGCAGGAACTTGAAAATTATCCCATCCTGAAACATCATACAATTCCTGTTGAAACCCGACAGGACGTAATGACGGATTTTCCACCCATTTGAATTTCCATATTCCGTTAAGCGATTGGAAATAAGTTGATTTTTCTTTTTGGAAAGATTCTGCTAATTCCTTTGATTCGTAAGCAAAAGAACTTGCTTTCATTGCCATTCTGTTCACTCCCGTAACGGAGACGTCTTGCCATTCCGGCATTTCCTTTTTTTGTGTCCGTTTCGACTGTGCGCTCAAAATATCAGAGCAAGCTATTATAAAGAAAAATACTATCCCTAAGGATATTACTGATTTATTGAAATGTTTTTTCATATTTATTTGTTAATTTATATTTTTGTGTTATTTATTGATATTAAAATCTACGCATTTTTGTGACATATCCCCTTTCACTGCGCATACTTTTCCGCAAAATGCAATGCCATATTTGAAAATTTTTTCAGGTTTGTAGCCTTCGTCAATCAAATCGGCAACATATTTTTTGTATTCTATCTGGTTAAGGGCTTCCAAACTTAAATCTTCAAGTTGATTCATTTTTTTTGCAAGTTTAAATTCAAAAATTACTGCTTTTCCACGTGGCGTTTCAAACTTCATAATAACGTCGCACCTCCCAAGTCCGCTCTCGCGGTTTGACAGCAAAATATATTCGGTAGCGCCGCGTAAAAGTCCAAGTAAAAAGCCATGATAAAAACTTTCGGCGCTGTCGAAATAGCTGATACTGTCGAAAAGTTCGTCGTTCAGGATTTCCTCAAACGTTTCTGCATCGCCATT
>JAIRPX010000029.1 GCA_031256775.1 Dysgonamonadaceae bacterium | reverse complement strand
ATTGAAAGTACGTTTTTATTTCAAATAGTCGCCAATGATATACAACGGTACATTTGTCATCCAACTTTCTTCTTTGTAATTAGTTAGCGAGGTGCGAACTGCTTTTTCCGGCTTGTACTTTTCGCAGAACAGTTTGAAACTTTTTGCCTTTGTATTTTCGGCTGATTTGACTTCAACAGGCGTAATTTTGCCTTCTTTTTGAACAACAAAGTCAACTTCGGCAGTTGAACGCTCATTTGTCCAATAACCGATATAGTCCATCTCTGCGGCTTTAAGCTGCTGGACTACAAACTGCTCTGTAAAAGCTCCCTTGTATTCTGTAAAAAGAGCGTCGCCATTGAGAATGGTTTTTATATCCAGGTTCGATTTTGCCGCAAGTAAGCCTACATCATTGAAAAACAGTTTGAAAGCCGATATATCCTGATAAGCGATAAGCGGCATTGAAGGCGTTGAAACGCAAAAAATTTTCAACAAAATACCCGAATCAACCAGCCATTGAATAGCCAGTTCAAACTCCTTTGCCCGTGCGCCTTCTTTCATCACTCCGTAAACAAATTTTTTATGTTCCCTGTCCAACTGCGCCGGAATGGAATTCCATACCATATTCAATCGCGGTACAATTTCGTAAGGAGCGTGTTTTGAAAAATCGTTTTCGTAGGCAGTCAAAATACGGTTTTGAATTTTTCTTACCGCCTTAAAATCACGATTATTTGCAAAATCATCAACCACATTCGGCATTCCGCCTACGTTGTAATAATAACGCAAATATTCTTTCAATTTTTCGGCAAATGAAGGAGAAATATCCCAAAGTTTTTCGCGTAAAATTCGTGCCAAACCGTTTTCTTCGCCCATTGCCAAAAGAAATTCGTAGAACGACATCGGGTAAAGGTACATAAAATCGACTTTGCCCACAGGAAACGATACCCTGTTGTGCAAATTCATTCCGAGCAGCGAATCCGACGCAATAATGTGATATTCAGGCATATTTTCACAAAAATATTTCAGCGAGGTAATTCCGCGCGGGGCAGATTGAATTTCGTCGAAAATAATCAGCGTATCCGAAGGGGTAATTTTGAAACCGGCAAAAACTTCCAGCCGCGTAATAATCCGGCTTATATTAAAATCGGAAGCGAACAGCGTTTGCAGCTCGGCTTCGTCTTCAAAATTGACATACACAACCTGACGGTATTCCGTTTTGCCAAATTCGCGCATAAGCCAGGTTTTTCCCACTTGCCTTGCACCCTGAATGATAAGCGGCATTCTGTTTCTGCTTATTTTCCAGTCAATCAATTGTTTAATCTTTGTTCTATACATTTTATTCAATGAATAATCAGCTCGTTACTACATTTTATTCAATGAATAAAATGATATTATTACACTTTATTCAATGAATAATTGTTGCAAAAATACATTTTTATCTCGAAACACACAAAGTTTTCTTATAATCGCGTGTAAACCAACATTTCAAAGAAGGCTTTTTGAGTTGAAAATTGACGGTGCAAAGTTCGTAAGCGAAAAATTGCCGTACTACCCCCCAAAGTATGTAATTTGTATTCCGTGCTAATAAACATACTTTTGGGGGATATTGAGGGTGCAAAAACTATCAAAAAAAAGCGCGTAAACCTTTTTATTGATTGGTTTACACGCTTTTGAACGAATCGAAATGAACCGGATTTATTTCGCCAAATCTTTCATTTCTGTCTTTTGGCAAACATTTTCAAATCTGTCGAAAGAAGCAAGCCAATGGGCGACGTCTTTGTTAATCCATTCGATAACTGTAATAATTTCAGTATGTATGGCTCTTAACCGTACTAAATTCCATACAATCGGCTCGTGGTGAAAAATTCTGTTCCGGAATGTCCTGAACCTGTTGAGCGGCGGCGCAACTTTCTTTCTTTGACGTTCTTTTTTAGGCATATTGGGGAAAACTCTGCGCAAATCTTTCCACAAAACACGTTCGTATTCTACATTGAACAGTGTAACCCAAAATCCAAGCGTCAGTTCCGCAACCATTTTCGACGGTGTTGCCTGCTCTTTCCGGTTTGCTATTTGCCGGTTTGCCTGCGAAATGTATTTGTTCAGGTCTATCAATCCGGGCGTGGCAGCAAAAACCGCGTACCAGTCTTCCCTTCCGAAAAGCCGAATAAGTTCCCTGTTAATCGCATTACGCAACAAAACCTCAAAAACCGCAATACACGGATAGAACGATTCGGACAGTTCGATATTGTTTTGATAACATTTAATTGACTGTATTTCAGAATCGTAATGTCTGAAATATTTTTCCATCCGTCTTTCCGAAAAGGCTTTTTCAAAAGTTATTTTATCTATTGCATTTGCCATGTCGAAAATTATTATTACTTTTGCCGTGCAGTCCCGGGAACTTCCTCTCTCGAATGTAAATGTCGATGATGAAGCCGGGTTTTTTGTTTTTATACTTTAATATTCAACGGCAAAATTACGGATCATCTGCAAAACCTTGTGTTTTGCGAGAAGGCGCGTAGCGCCAGCATCTTTGTAGCCGTGTGCGTAAGCGCACGGTAAAGGATAACACCTCACACAGAGCAGCGTAGCTGCGACATATTTTTTAACAGCAAATTATACTCTGCACGGCAGGTTTTTGTGCGTCGTCATTGCTTCAGGCTTCGCCTTCGCAATGACGATGCACAAAATGTTCCTGTGTCTCCGTATAGTGTTATTCTTCTTTCTTTGCCCGCATACTGTCCCAGATTAGATAAGCTATGAGCGCAATATATATGACTAAAGCCAGCCATTCCGATTTTGGATTTTTCAGCCATTCTTCGTTAACCAGGTTAATATCTCCAAATCGTAAAGCTGCGCTGATTACCCCCATCAATGCTCCTCCAGCTATAAATCCCGACGCCAGTAGTGTTCCCTTGTTTTGACGAGCTTTGTTTAATGCTTCGTCTTTTGAACGCGAACCTACAAACCAGCTCACTGCTCCGCCTATCAGCAAAGGCGTGTTCAAAGACAGAGGTATAAACATTCCCAAAGCAAAAGCTAAAGCTGGAATTTTCATAAATGTGAGTATAATTGCCAGTAACGCGCCAATGCCATACAGTAACCATGGAGCATCCGTACCCAACATTAACGGATCAATAACGGCAGCCATAGCATTAGCTTGCGGAGCCGCTAAATCATTACCGGTGAAACCGTATGCCTGATTCAGAATCATGATTACAACTCCCACCGTTGCAGCAGAAACTAATGTTCCAAGAAATTTCCAGCCTTCCTGTTTCGCAGGAGTTGTTCCAAGCCAGTAACCAATCTTGAGGTCGGTGATAAAACCACCCGCCATAGACAAAGCCGTACAGACAACGCCTCCCATAATCAGCGCCGCCAACATGCCCGAAGTTCCTTTCAATCCTACTGAAACAAGCACAACAGAAGCCAGAATCAAAGTCATCAAAGTCATTCCCGAAACAGGATTCGTTCCTACAATAGCAATAGCATTTGCCGCCACTGTGGTGAATAGGAAAGCAATAACGCTAACTAAAAACCATCCTACAAGAGCGTGCAGCACGTTAGGTATAACTCCCAGATAAAAGAATACTAAAATAAGAATTAAAGTAATTATACTGCCGACAGCAACGGTTTTCATTGGTAAATCCCTCTGTGTACGTGGAATATCAGCTTCATTAGCGTTGCTTTTCCCTTTAAATTCTTTCGAAGCCAAACCAACAGCGCCTTTTATAATACTCCACGACCTGATAATCCCAATAATACCAGCCATAGCAATACCTCCAATGCCAATGGCGCGGGCGTAATTTTTGAATATCATTTCAGGCGTCATCTCGTTTACCTGTATGGCAATAGATGGATCCCACTGATTCAGAATCTGGTCGCCAAAAAATACCGATATAAGAGGAATAATAACGAGCCATACCAGAAATGAACCGGCACAGATAATAGTGGCGTATTTTAAGCCTACAATATATCCCAAGCCCAATACGGCTGCTCCCGAATTGATTTTGAAAACCAGTTTGAATTTTTCGGCTACAGTTTCGCCAATAGCAATGGCTCGCGTGGAAATCTCTTCTGTCCACCAGCCGAAAGTAGCTACAATAAAATCATAAATACCGCCTATAAGTCCCGCAATAACTAACGGTAATGCTTGATTTCCACTTTTTTCGCCAGAAATCAATACTTGGGTTGTGGCTGTTGCTTCGGGAAATGGAAATTTGCCGTGCATATCCGATACAAAATATTTTCGGAATGGGATGAGGAATAAAATTCCCAATACGCCACCCAAAGCCGAACTTAAAAATACTTGCCAGAAACTTACAAGTAATTCTTCCGAATCGGGATATTTTGCCTGCAAAATGTAAATAGCAGGCAACGTGAAAATCGCTCCGGCAACGATTACGCCGGAACTTGCACCAATAGATTGAATAATAACATTTTCGCCTAAGGCATTTTTACGTTTAGTGGCAGCCGATAATCCTACGGCAAGAATAGCTATTGGAATTGCCGCTTCAAAAACCTGACCTACTTTCAACCCCAGATAAGCAGCTGCAGCTGAAAACAATATAGCCATTAGAATCCCCCAGCCAACAGACCAGCCTGTTACTTCTCCATATCGTTTTAGCGGAGACATAACAGGTTCATACTTTTCTCCTTCTTTTAATTCCCGATTAGCATTTTCGGGCAATCCAGACAGTTTTTCGTCTTCTTTATCCATAAATTCTGTTTTTAATGTTTAACTTTTTTAGGGAACAAAAGTAAAAATTTAATTCTGATTTTGATGATATTTTTAGATTTAAATGTGGAACATTTGCATTAATACATAAAATATAGTACTTTTCCCCTGTAAATTCCTGGATTGCTTCGCCGTAAACGGCTCGCAATGACGTTGCTTTGTGTACGTCATTGCGAAGGCGAAGCCTGAAGCAATCCAGAGAATTTTTATTTGTTTGTGTGTAATTCGAAAATTTCATGTAACTTTGCAGCAATTATTTTCAACAATGGATGCACATAAATTTCCTTCCATATTATTGGAAAATGCTGTTAATGAATTTTCTAAATTGCCCGGAATCGGTCGGAAGACTGCATTACGGCTTGTTCTTCATTCGTTGAAAAGAACACAGGAAGATGTGGAAAATTTTGGTAATGCCATAATTAATCTTCGGAAAAAGGTCAGTTATTGCCATATTTGCCATAATATCTGCGAAGCTGAGGTTTGCGATATATGCAGCGATGCCAGACGCGACGCACTAACAGTGTGTGTTGTGGAAAATATCAAGGAAGTTATGGCGATTGAAAATACAGGGCAGTTCAAGGGATTGTATCATGTTTTGGGAGGAATAATTTCTCCTATGGACGGTATAGGTCCTGGCGATTTACAGATAGAAAGTTTAGTGAAAAGAGTACAAAATGATGGCTTAAAGGAAGTTATCCTGGCATTAAGCGCTACGATGGAAGGCGATACGACTAACTTTTATATCTATCGCAAACTTTCGGGATTTGATGTTAAAGTTTCGGTTATTGCCAGAGGCGTTTCGGTGGGCGATGAAATCGAATATGCAGACGAGATAACGCTTGGAAGATCAATTCTTAGTCGCACCGAATTTAGCGATTCATATACTGTTGAACGATGAAATTTAAACTAAAAAATAATATATTATGACTATTGCAGTAGATTTTGATGGAACGATTGTAGAACATGAATATCCTAAAATTGGCAAGCCTATTCCGTTTGCTATTGATGTTTTGAAAAAACTTCAGCAGGAAGAGCATCATATCCTCATTTTGTGGACTATGAGAGAAGGTAAACTTTTAGATGAGGCAATTAATTACTGTGCAAAACAGGGATTGACATTTTATGCGCACAACAAAAATTATCCCGAAGAAGTGTTCTCGGAAGATAGCGTTCGCAAATTAGCCGTTGATATTTATATTGACGACAGGAATATAGGCGGTTTGCCCGACTGGGGAATTATTTACAAAATTATCAAATCGGGAGTTAACAGCATGGATAATGTTGATATGTTGGAAGACGAAAAACGTCATAAAAAGAAAAACTGGTTTTCCAGAATGGGCGACGCTTTGGACAAAGCTCAAAGGGGAGGATATTATTAATACCTGAATTAATTTATTATATTTATTTATGGATGTTCCTGTTAATGAGACAGTAATACGCGCAGCCGTTGAAGAATCTGGAGTTAATGATTTTTCTAAAGCGACTATCAGAGAAGTAGTTGCCGTTGCCAATAAAATTGAAAAACAGACGGGAGTTGAATTTATACGTATGGAAATGGGCGTTCCAGGATTACCTCCCTCTGAAATTGGAGTAAAAGCCGAAATAGATGCTTTGAACAAAGGTTTGGCTTCCATTTATCCGGTTATTGATGGATTACCCGAATTGAAAAACGAGGCTTCGCGTTTCATCAAGGCTTTTGTCGATTTGGATATATCTTCCGAATCGTGCGTTCCGGTAGTTGGCTCAATGCAAGGAACATTCACTTCTTTTTTGGTTGCGGGACAATGTAATGAAAAAAAAGATACGATTCTTTTTATAGATCCGGGATTTCCAGTCCAGAAACAGCAAGCCACAGTACTGGGATATAAATACGAATCGTTTGACGTCTACGACTTTCGAGGTAATAAGCTGAAAGCTAAATTAGAAGAATATTTGTCGAAGGGAAATATTTCCTGCATAATTTATTCCAATCCCAACAATCCTGCATGGTTTTGCCTGAAAGAAGAAGAACTTAGTGTTATTGGCGAACTGGCAACAAAATACGACACAATCGTGCTGGAAGATTTGGCATATTTTGCTATGGATTTCAGGCAAGACTTGAGCGTACCGTTTCAAGCGCCATTTCAGCCAAGCGTGGGTAAATATACCGATAATTATATCGTATTGATTTCAGGATCAAAAGCTTTCAGTTATGCAGGTCAGCGAATAAGCATAGTTGCAATATCAAATAAATTATATAATCGAACATACGAAGGACTTAATCGTCGATATGGCAGCGTAACTTTTGGAAGAGTGTTTATACACAGAGCTTTATATGCAATTTCTTCAGGCACAAGTCATTCGGCACAATATGCTTTGGCAGCTATGTTTAAAGCAGCTTCAGACGGTGAATTTAAATTTATTGAACATGTGAAAGAATATGGAATACGGGCAAAAAAACTGAAAAATATTTTCTTGAAACATGGCTTTGAAATAGTTTATGATAACGATTTGGGAGAAGAGATCGCCGACGGATTCTATTTTACAGTTCGCTATCCAGGCATGACAGGCGGCGAACTGATGAAAGCATTAATCTCCTACGGAATCAGCGCTATATCCTTAGCTACAACAGGAAGCAAACAGGAAGGAATCAGGGCTTGCACTTCATTCATCAAAGAACATCAATATGATTTACTGGAAGAACGGCTGGAAATATTTGAGAGGCAATATTAACGTATTTTATTACGACATGAAGTATATTATTCTCCGGATATAGAGAAAATGAGCAAAAATTAAATTAATTTCCGAATATCTTTGCGTTTTATCCTGATTTTTTCTATATTTGTGCAAATTTTAGACTTCTGATGTTTATGCTGAAAAAATACTTTTGCTTTTTGCTCTTGTTTTTTCTATTAATTTCATGGCGTATATTTGCCGGTAATAACTATGGTTTGACATTCAAGTCCCACATCGTGAACCAGGATGAAAGAACCTCGTTAGTTTTAATGCCCGGCAAAAAACTTAATTTTAAGAGAGGATTCTCTATGGAATTTGATATACGCCTGATAGATGCAGATTTATCATACGGATATGTTTTTCGTATGATTTTTGACGATACCAAAAGTCTGGATTTAACTTCAAATGTGCGGATGAATCATTTAAATTTCATTTTAGTTGATGCTAATAATGTTGTTGAAAATCTTGCATATAAAAATATAACTGATATTAACAAATGGATGAAAGTCCGTGTTGTGCTTGATTCGTGTTCTATTAAATGTACAATTGACAGTATCACACAAATTATGCCTCACGTTTTCAATAACTTGCGAAATGTTTATATTTCTTTTGGACGAAACAGGCATCCGGTTTTCCATTCAACTGATGTTGCTCCAATGACTCTGCGAAACATTATTATCAAGGATGATAAAGGAGATACTGTTAACGAATGGAAATTATCCAAACATAATGGTAATGAAGTTTACGATGAAATATCTAATAATCAGGCGATTGCTGAAAATGGAATATGGGAAATCGACAAGCACAGGAAATGGGAGCTGAAATATACGTTTCCTTTAAATCAAGTCAATATACAGATAGCGACAGATACTGCAGGAGGACGAATTTTCTTTGCTTCAACCGATTCTCTTTATACATATTATATAAAAAATAACAGTTTACAACAGGTTAAAGTCAATAAAGGTTTTCCTTTTCGCGCAGGTGGAAGTTCTCTGATATACGACAGTAAGCATGATAAACTTTTTTCATACAGCATTCTGTATTCAAAATTTGTAGTTTACGATTTTAAAAATAACAGCTGGTCTGACGGTTTATCGGAGGCTTTACCGCCAATACAGCATCATAATCGCCTGATTGATAATGAAAACAATCAGTTGGTTGTTTTTGGTGGATATGGTATGCACCAATACAGTTCTGTTCTGGCAATACACGACTTGAATGATGATATATGGACTGTTGATACTTTATCGTGCATATATCCGCGCTATCTCAGCGCTATGGGATATTGGAGCGACAATAAAGTGCTCGTGCTGGGAGGTTACGGAAGTGTGTCGGGAAAGCAGGAAGAATTTCCTCAAAACTACAACGACCTGTATGTGATTGATTACAAGGATAAAACCTGCAAAAAACTGCTCGACTTTCCTAATGAAAGTTCGCCGCGAGTTTTTGGTAATTCGTTAATAATTGACAAAAAAAGCAATAAAATATATGCTTTGGCTTTTAATAATGATAAATTTCGATCAACAATAAATGTTTTTTCCATTGATTTGAATAAAAAAACAGTATTGGCTTTTGAAGATTCTATTCCTTTTAATTTTCTTGATATTGACTCATACTGCGATTTGCTTTATTATCCCGAAAAGTCTGAATTATATGCAATTGTCCTGCAAAGTCCGACTGACGGCGTTTCGAATATAGATATCTATTCCTTAGCTTATCCGCCATTAGAGGCATCGGATGTTTTACAGATTCCACCTGTTAATGCACGCTTTCCTTATTTGATCGTATATTTATCAGGATTTATCATTTTATTAATTTTGATATGTTTTATTTATTTTAAGAATAAAGAAGAAGAAAAATGCCAGGAAACGACAGACGACGAACAGTTGACAGTTGAGGAAGGTGATAAACACTTTAAAAAAGTTGTGAAAGATAAGAATCAATTTTCAGCCATATTGATGCTTGGTGGTTTTCAAATATTTAACAAAAAAGGTGAAGATATTACGCGAAGCATATCAGTTGTATCAAAAAATCTGTTTTTGTATATTCTATTTTATTCATTTAAAAACGGTAAAGGGGTTTCTTCTTCCAAGTTAAACGAAACGCTGTGGCCTGGAATGGATAAAGAGAACGCTATGAATAACAGAAGCGTTAATATCAGCAAACTAAGAACTTTAATGCCTGAAATAGGTAATATTGCCATTATTCATAAAAATTCTTCCTGGTATTTGAATCTGGGGGAAGATATATTTTGCGATTATGTCCAGATAATGAATCTGCTCAACTACGTAAAGCAAGAAAATTCAACAGATATAGAAATACTTGAACAGATTATCGACCTGGCTTCTGCTGGCGTTTTGTTGCCGAATATTACAACAGAATGGATGGACGACTATAAAAGTAAATATTCGTCTTTACTTATTGATTATATGCTGAAAATGGCAGCTTTACCAAGTGTCTGTATGGATTTTAAACTTCTGCTTAGGATTTCGGAAGTAATTCTTATTCAAGATAATATTAATGAAGATGCTATCCAGATGAAATGTAAGGCGCTGTATCGACTTGGACAAAAAGGTCTGTCAAAGCAGAGTTTTGATAAATTTTATACTTCTTATGTAAATATGCTTAATATGCCTCCAAGTTTCAAATATACAGATATTATTTAGGATCTACTATAAGTGGACTTTTATCCCGAATGGGCTTGATTTTCGTAACCGCAGGCGAGGCGATAGTCGTTACCTGCGGCAGTGCGAAAGCGCCGAACTTGCCCGAATGGGCAAAACTCCTCTGCGTTTTAGTTCTGCCCATTCAGGCAGGGTTGCCTGTATGTTTTAGTTGTCCGCAGGCAACGCTGCGCTCGCCATGCGGTTATGAAAATTCGGCTTTTCAAGCCGTGTTTTGCCCTTTCGGACAATTTGTAATTCTAATTTTAATTGTGCAAAGGTATATATTTTTTCGGATATAGACTTTGCGGACTTTTAGCCCGAATGGGCTTGATTTGGATCATCTGCAAAACCTTGTGTTTTGCGAGAAGGCGCATAGCGCCAGTATCTTTGTAGCCGTGTGCGTAAGCGCACGGTAAAGGATGTACGGAATATAAACAGAGCAGCGTAGCTGCGATACCTTAATTCTTATTCATTTCATGTTTATGAATTAATTTGCTGTTAAAAAGATGTCGCCGCTACGCTGCTCTGGGAAAGGTCTGTGTTTTCCTACCGTGCGCTTCCGCACACGGCTACAAAGATGTTGCAGCTACGCTGCTTTTGTTAAGCACGATTTAAAAGAATTTGCAGAGTAGCTTTTTTATTATTGCTGGCGCGGCTCTAAAAATTCATTTGAGATACCATTTTTTTTGATTAAACACACAATATTGGATATTCCGATTGCCTCACTCGGTAAGCAAATCTTTTACTACTT
>JAIRPX010000320.1 GCA_031256775.1 Dysgonamonadaceae bacterium | reverse complement strand
AAACGCTTTTCGCGATGGTTTTGTCCCCGAAACAGGCACGGAAATAACCAAACTCCTGCCGCCGCTCAATCCCTTTGCTGCCGACAATCAATACGCAACAAAAAAACAAGCCGTGATTGAAAAACTGAAAACATTTTTAGAACGATTCAGGGGAATATAATTCAATAATAAAAAACAATATGAAAACAGAAAATCATTCCATAAACGATGTGCTAACAAAAAACGCAACCTCGTTTTTCATTCCGCCTTTTCAGAGGGCGTATGCTTGGGGGAAGCCTGAGATAGAACGTTATTTCAGCGATGTAATCCGTATCATAAAATCGGAATTAAATCCCAAAGAACATGATAAATTAGAGCATTTCTTTGGCACGATAGTCATAAAAGAAGAATCGTCAGGTTTTGCAAATAAATCTGTAGTTGTAGACGGACAACAACGACTTACAACAACTTTGTTGTTTTTAATTGCTTTGAGAGATATTGAAAATGATAAGAAGCTGAAACAACAAATTACAGATCTCTACCTTACAAACAACGCTTCGGATTTTGAAGATAAAATAAAATTGAAACAAGTTACAAAAGATTGGGATGCATATAAAGCGTTAGTGAAGAATCAAGAAGCAAATGCGGGAATTGTTAAAACAGCGTATCAGATTTTTATTAAATTAATTAACGATGCAAAGGAGAAAAAACCTGATATTAAATTTGAGCATTATGTATTAGCAATAAAAAGGATGAATGTCGCTGTGATTTTTTTAGACGAAAGACCGCACAAAGGCGAAGACCCACAAATCATTTTTGAAACGCTTAACTCGCTCGGCAAAGCATTAACACTTGCTGATTTGGTTAGGAATTTCATCTTACTATCACTCGACAGCAAAAAACAGTCAAACTTGTATGAAACAAAATGGCAACCCAAAATAGAGGCGCAACTTGACGACAACACCTCGAAATTTTATCGTGATTACTTACAGTACAAAACTATCAGTTCAATAAGAGTTGTCAGTGAAGAGAAAGTTGATAACAACACAAAAGAGGTTTACCAAATCTTCAAAGGATATGTGAATGATAATTTTACAACTCACGAAGATTTCATTAATGATGTAATTTGCTTTGTGCCTTGGTATAAATGGATTATTTCCGACAATGTAAGCGATACGATTTCTTCAAACGCCGCAAAAGACAAAGAAATAAAAGAAATATTGCGCAATATTTTCCACGATATTAAAGCAGAAGCGTTTAAACCCTTTGTGCTGGGTTTGCTTGAATATAATCAGCAAGGTGTTGACGGAACAAAATTAAATGACGACAAGCTGATCGAAATTCTAAAAACAATTCGCACATATCTTATTCGCAGGCGTATTCTTGGATTAACACAGGGCGAAAATAAAAATATTGTCCTGTTGAGTGATAAAATTTGCGATTTGTGTAATTCAACGTGTTCGATGATAGAATTGCTGTCGAATATGTTTTATAAAATGCGATTTCCTAATGACAGCGAAGTCTATGAACAACTAAAAACGATTAATTTTTATGAAGGGCTAAAAAAATATTCAAAATTTATTTTAGGAAAAATCGAAGAAAACAACACCAAAGTTGCTGTTGATTTCCGAAATGCCAAAATCAGTATTGAACATATTATGCCTCAAACCCTTTCTAATATTTGGGAATTTGAGGTAGGCAATGATTACGATACCGTTCACAAGAAATATCTCCACAATATTGGCAATTTGATTCTTACGGAATTTAATGGCGAGATTGGAAATAAACCATTTGCTGATAAAAAAGATAAACTCAACAAATCTTCTCTTCATTACAGATTAGATGTTATAAATCGCACTTCTTGGAACGAAACAGATATTTTAGAGCATCAGAAAAATATGATTTCTTGGTTTTTAGAAGCTTTTCCGTTGCCTGATGCGTATACAACTGCTGACAATTGGAATACTCAAAGCGTTGAAAAGGTTAATTTTTCACCACTTGACGATGAGGCAGGTGAAATAGCAGAGGGCAATAAACCCGCAAAACTTATAATTAATTCCGAAAATGTTGCGGTAAAAACATGGCAAGATGTTTTCATTGAATTTCTTAAATGGATAAAGAAAAGTGAGGATTACGATTATGACTCTGTTTTTACAAATCAAGAAAAATTATTTGGCAAGGGAGATATAATTATCAAATGGGAAAATCTTCAATTTTTTATGGATGAAGATATTGATTTAAGACAGCGTTACAAAACCTTTGAAGGTAATTTTTGGGATAGCAAAAAAACTGTTTTGGATAATAATTTAGATTTTATTCACATAAATGCTTCAGCAAGAACGTTTTTGAATAGAATCGCAAATACTATGGAATTGTTAGGAATGTCTGCCGATGAGATAGTTTTAAAATAAAACAGAAAAAAATAATTATGCCGAGCGACAAAACATAGAATACAAAAGCAGCTGGCACGACGATTACCTTGATTGGATTTGCGGCTTTGCCAACGCAACCTTTCCAGAGCTGTTGACGAGGATTGAACTCGTGACCTCTTCCTTACCAAGGAAGTGCTCTACCACTGAGCTACAACAGCAAAATACTTTATCTCTCCATTCCCTTGACAGCCGCCTCTTTTGGGGCCGTAGCCAACGCAGGAATATCCAAACCTCAGGCGTAAAGAGCAACCCTGAGCCTCGTCTGGCTACGCACTGCCTGTCTCGCGAAGCAAGACCGAACGCTTTTTTCCTAAAACCCTTAAAACTTCCCCCCTTCTGCCCCCGAGCGGAAGACGAGGCTCAACCGACGCTCGAAGCGAGGGCTGGAACTTGTTCGGACATGCCCCGCAATGAGGCGGACGGTCTTTTTCGTCCGTTAACTCTCGCGGCCAACACTCGTATCAACATCTCCTGCGCCAAACATCCTCTTCTGCCACCGAGCGGAAGACGAGGCTCAAACTCGCGACCCTCAGCTTGGAAGGCTGATGCTCTATCAACTGAGCTACTTCCGCAAAACTTGTTACAATATCCGAAACTCAACCTGTCTGTTACCTC
>JAIRPX010000272.1 GCA_031256775.1 Dysgonamonadaceae bacterium | reverse complement strand
GTTGGAGGTCATGATGGAATAAAATTGTAAAAATAATACTTTGTCATCTCAAAAATTATTCATACCTTTGTTCCATCGCTCATTGAAACAATGCAAAAGACTGAAAATCACAGAAGTCTAATTTTGGGATAAATCGTGGGACTGGATTTTCGGACTTTGTTAAGATATTGATTTATTGACGGTTGGAAGGAAAGTTCATATTCCGTCCATACCGCAAAAACGCTTGAAATACAGTGTAAGAGAGTTAAACTAAATTAAAGCTTAACTCTTTTTTATGCCCAAAATAAAAACTATTTCATTGATAATAAGCAAGTTATCCAGTAAATTCTGAAATCTGGTGTTTTGATAGAAAATACCGTTTGGAAAGGTAGGATCATCTGCAAAACCTTGTGTTTTGCGAGAAGGCGCATAGCGCCAGTATTTTTGTAGCCGTGTGCGTAAGCGCACGGTAAAGATGTACGGAATATAAACAGAGCAGCGTAGCTGCGATACCTTAATTTTTATTCATTTCATGCTTATGAATTAATTTACTGTTAAAAAAGATGTCGCTGCTACGCTGCTTTTGTTCAGCGCGGTTTAAAGAATTTGCAGAGTAGCTGTTTTACGAAGTAACGCGAGAAAAGTTTTTTAAACGAGACAAGTGGCGCAAAGCATGAAGGCACGGCTTATAAAGCCGCGTCAGCAGGAAAGCCATAGACACAGGGTTTTGCGGGTGAGCAAGGTTATGGCTCAGTGTGATTCCTACATTGAAATTTCCCAGTTTGGAACCAAACATTCTCTGAACGTATCGGTGACTGCCGGTATTGTCCTTTGGGAAACGCAGAAAAAGATACAGTTAAAATTTAAAAAATATAACCGATGGAAAAGTCGAAAGAATTGTTTCTGATTTTTATATCCGTTTTATCAAAAGGAAGTTTAACTATGTCGGCATATCCGTTTTTTCTGCTACATTTCAGATAAACATGAGAAAACGTTACTCCGGCTCCACAGTTAATTCCATAATCCCATTCGTTAAAATATATGTCTGATTTTGATTTGTTTTGGGAGGAAAACCAGTCGTTTATATTGTAACCGACATAGAATCCGGCAAAAATTCTGAAATCTATTTTGGATGAAATTTTCAATTTAAACATCAGATCGGCAGCCGGGAACTGCAAGTAAAATATCTGACCAAAATCGGGACTGTCCAGTCTTGTTAAAGCCAGTTCGGGCGCAACATAAAAATATTTGTTTATAGACACTTCTTTCTGCATGGCAAGTTTGTTCTGCATCATGTAAATTTCTTTCATGCCATTATTATAGGTGTTTCCGCCTGTGCCAAGCGTCACAGTCCAGAGCGACCGGTCTTCATTGTCGCGAAGAGTGACATTAACGTTTTCCTGCCCTTTATATTTAACTTTTTTTGTTGCGTGACCGACAAATACAAATTCAATAATCTGATTAGGTTCCAGATTTTTCAGGGTATAGTTTCCTTCCAAATCAGTCATTGTTTCGTTGCCTGTTTCTGCACAGCCAACCCATACTCCGATAAGTGGTTCGCCTTTTCTGTCCGACACACGTCCCGTAAGCGTCCCTTGTGCATTAATGTAGAAAACAGCAAAAAGCAGGGGAATAAAAAAGAGTATTCTGATTTTCATTTTGTTATTTTTAAAGTATAGCATTTTTTGTTATATCATGGCTGCAAAGATAACAAAAAATTCTAATACAAACGATGACGATAATAAAATTACCTTCCTTTTATATTTAGAATTTTACACGATACAGCTGTCTTTCTCCGTTTTTTAGTTCATTATATTTATGTTAATTTGTACGAATTAGTAAAAACTCATTAAACCTTTCCGTTAATTTCCCGTCAATTTTCCTGACAATAAATAATTAATTCGTCAGTATTTTTTAAATAGATTATGCACATAATGAAATTTTTTGGAACTCTTCTTATCTTTCTCTACTGCACAGTTGCTGCTTTTGGACAAAACATAACCCTTTCCGGCGTATTGCTGGATAAATCGAATAATGAGGCAGTTATAGCTGCCGGAGTGGAATTGTTGACTGCAAAGGACAGCGCTTTCGTTGCCGGAAATATCAGTAATGACGGGGGGATTTTCTCCCTTAAAAACCTGTCAAAAGGTAGTTATATTTTAAAAATCACATATCTGGGTTATAAAACTCTTTTCCAAAGGGTATCACTTTCGGAAAACTCCAATCAACTTAATATTGGTAAGTTATATATTGAAACTGACGATATTTTATTAAAAGAAACTGTTATAGAAGGAAAACGTCCCGACATAGTTGTTAAAAACGATACAATAGAATATGATGCAACTTCTTATAAAACAACGGAAAATGCTCCTCTGGAAGAGCTACTGAAAAAAATGCCAGGAGTGGAAGTAGACAAGGATGGGAAAATAAGCGTAAATGGTAAATCAATAAAAAAAATCATGGTTGAAGGAAAAGATTTTTTTTCGGACGACCCGCAGATAGCTTCCAAAAATCTTCTGGCTGAAATGGTCGAAAAATTACAGGTCATTGACAGAAAGTCTGATATGTCACGAATGACAGGTTTCGACGATGGCGAAGAAGAAACAGTTATTAATATTACAGCCCGACCAGGAATGAAACAGGGAACAATAGGGAATGTCGGAGTTGGCGCGGGCGCCGATTTGCAAAAAGACAAGGACGCTCGCTATCAGGCTGGTCTGTTTGTAAACAGTATGAAAAATGCCGACCGATATACTCTGATTTTTGGAACTAACAATAATAATAATATGGGCGCTGCCGATTTAAGCCCCGACCGTTTCGGCGGAATGAGGATGCGGCGTGGAGGCGGCGGAGGTATTGCCCAGTCAACCAATGTGATGTTCAGTATGAATAAAACATTTTCGGAGTTATTGTCGTTAAATGGCGACGTCCGTTATAATGGAGCAGATCGCCTTTCTGTCAGTAAGATAGAACAAACTACCTTGTCGCGGAATATTTCGCAGTTAGATAAAACAAATACGAATACTAATTACTTGTCCAACAATGTTTCAGCCAATTTAACTTTGGAATGGACGCCCGATACGCTGAACAAGTTAATTTTCCGTCCCAATTTTGGATACAACAGTAGCGGCAGCACAGAAAATGAAGATGCCGACCGTTTTAATTATAATAATATGGATACTATTTTCAATTCGCGTTCCAATGCTAAAACGACAGGCGCTGGATATAATTTTGGCGGAAGCCTGGATTATTCCCACAAATTCGGCAAACGGGGACGGGTTTTCAGTATCAATATGAGAGGTACTTACAACACCAGCTATTCATTTGAAAACAGCTATTGGTTAAGCCGCCAGTTCGAGAATAACCTGTACGCTTCTGATACTGTATTAAACCAGCGCTATGAAAATGATAACCGATCAAATACTTACAGAACAACGCTTTCGTGGGTGGAACCGTTAGGTAAAAACAATTTTATACAGTTGCTTTACAGATTTTCTTATAATGACACAAAAAGTCCCAACAGCATTTACAGCCTGAACGACGAAAACATTTCAGAAACGACGGCAACTTTGAATGATTCCCTGAGCAGAAGCACTTTGCGTAATTCTACCGAACAGCGTTTTGGACTGAATTTCAAAATGGTTCGTTCAAAGTACAATTTAACTTTCGGTTTCAATGTTGATCCAACCCGCTCAACAAATGAAACATATCAGCCTTATTACAGCGACTTGCAATTGTCGTACATTAACGATAAACGGTTGCCAAATGTTATGGGCGATTCTATTATTTCGTCTATTCCTCTGAATGTCGTAAACTTTTCTCCTGTAATAAATTTCAACTATATTTTCGGTCAGAGAACAAATCTGAGAATTGATTATGACGGAGAAACAAACCAGCCGTCAGCCAGTCAGTTACGCGATTTCATAGATGTAACCCGCCCAACCGAATGGGTGCAGGGTAATCCGTCACTGAAACCTGGATACCAGAACAGGCTGCGAGGCAGGTTTCAAAAGTATGTTCCTGAAACGCAACTGATGTATAACTTAGATTTTACAGGCGTTCTTTCTTTCAATGACATCAATTCTGTTACCGTGCTAAGGGAAGATGGAGTCCGGTTGACAACCTATAAAAATATCAATGGCAACTGGAATACGCGGTTGCGTGGAATGTTTAATATTCCATTGAAAAACAAGCATTTCACCGTAGGCAGTTTTGGAACGGTTTATTATAATAACCAGAACAGCTATGTGGATGATATGAAAAACACGATGAAGAATTTTTCTGTCATGGACAATGCCAATATCAACTATCGTTCTGATTTATTTGATATTGGTATGAATATTTCCCTGAACTACAATAATATCTCATACACGGTGCGCCCGCAGAACAATCAAAGTACTTTATCTTTTGGCTTGGGCGCTTCTACTGCCTGGCGTTTAGCTCATAATTTTACAATAGAAAGCGATATTAATTACACAAAAAGAAGCGGTTACGCATCTCAATATAATATTCCGGAAACGATGTGGAATATGGCTATTACCAAGCAACTTTTCAACAAAAGATATGGAACAGGCTCTTTAAAATTGCAGGTTTACGATATTCTACAGGACAGAAACAGTATTATGGCGTCGTCCACAACAAATGGATTCCGCAGTTCCGAATATAACGTTATTCCGAGCTATTTTATGTGCAGCTTCATATATAAGTTCTCTTTCTTCCCTAAGTCCAGCAGCGCAACAAAAGCCGATTTCGATAATCAAAATCGCTGGCTTGGCGGACCAGGACGACCGCCTGGAGGAGAACGATAACGAGACACGATTGAGCGCGAATGCGTGCAACGTCATTGCTTCGCTAACGCTCGCAATGACGTTGCACAAAATTAAACCGTGTAAAGTATAGTTTACCGTTTTTCGTCCTACTTATTGAATGCCGTGCGCAGTTTAATCGTAGTAAAAACTTTTTTGGTATACAGAGGGAAATCTCCTTGAATAATCCAGCCGTAATAGCCAGGATCTTCCCTTAAAACGTCTTCAACTAAGCGACCTTTGTATTTTCCAAAGTTGATGACTTCCTTTTTTTGCTCATTATAAATCACCCGTCCTGCAAAGTCCACGTTGTTTGTAAATGCCGAATATTTGGAAAGAAACTGTATGTCGTTTTCCAGATCGGGATAGCTGTCTAATTGAGCTTTCAGGATTTCATAAGTTGCTTTTGTATCGGCTTCGGCAGTGTGGGCATTTTCCAAGTCTTTGTTACAATAGAACTTATAGGCGGCAGCCAGCGTACGCTGTTCTTTTTTATGGTATATTGTTTGAATATCCACGAATTTACGTTTCATCAGATCAATATCCACTTCAGCCCGTAAAAATTCTTCAGCCAGCAGAGGTATGTCAAAACGGTTGGAATTATAGCCAGCCAGATCGCATCCTTCAATTTGTTCTGCCAGCGATTTAGCTATTGAACGGAACACGGGCGCATCTTTAACGTCTTCATTCGATATGCCGTGAATAGCAGTTGCTTCGGGTGGAATTGGAATTTCAGGATTGATTTTTCTGGTTTTAGATTCTTCATTCCCGTTAGGTGATATTTTCAAATAAGAAATTTCAACGATTCTGTCATTAACAATATTAGTTCCCGTCGTTTCCAGATCAAAAAAGAGAAGGGGATTTTTTAAATTCAGTTTCACTTTAATAAATATTATAAATTAAAGTAATAAGTAATTAGTTGTTATATAATTACTTATTACTCATCAATTCTAAACTTTAATATCTAAACTCTAATATCTGATTAGTCGTTTAGCATCACCGGCATTAACAATGTTAACAGGTCTTCGCCTTCTTCGTTCTCCACAGGCAAAATCAGCCCTGCGCGGGAAGGGTCAGCCAGTTCGACAACAACTTCCCCTGAAGGGATATTGTTCAGGATTTCAATAAGGTAAGTACCTTTGAATCCGATATTCATGTCTTTGCCTTCATAAACGCATGAAATAGTTTCTTCCGCATAAGTAGAGAAATCTATGTCCTGTGCTGAAATGAAAATGCTGTTTGGTGAAATGCTTAATTTAATCAAGCTGCTTGCCGAATTTGAGAATACGCTCACACGTTTCAGGGCGTTTAAAAACTGTACGCGGTCGATAGTTACGCGGTAAGGATTATCGGTAGGAATCACGCCATTGTAATTTGGATAACGTCCTTCAATTAAGCGGCATACTATATTGAAGTGTCCCATAGTGATATAAGCGTTATAGGTGTCGAAACCTATAACAACTTCGCCTTCTTCGCGGGGCAATACGGCTCTCAGCAAGTTTGCCGGTTTTTTTGGAAGGATGAAAGACGCAGCGACGCTTCCCTTAGCTCTTAAATTTTTGAAACGCACCAGTTTGTGTCCATCCGAAGCAACAAAAGTGATATTTTCGTCGGTTATGTCGAAAAATACGCCATTCATCACAGGACGCAATTCGTCTTCGCCGCTGGCAAAAAGCGTACAGCTGATTCCTGAGAGCAAATCCGAAGCAGAGATAGATAATTTTGAAGCGTCGTCGCTCAAAGGTTTCGATTGTGGATATTCATCTCCTTTTTGAGCTACGAAGTTATATTTTCCGTTTTCGTAATGAATGATGATTTCGAGATTTTCATCGTTGATTTCAAAAACAATTGGCTGCTCAGGGAGTTCTTTCAGCGAATCCAGCAAATTTTTGGAAGGAATAGCAAAAATGCCGTTGCCTTCTGTTTCGGATACGTCAATGGAAGTAATCATTCGGGTTTCCGTATCGGCTGCCGTGATAGTTAGTTTGTTTTCTTCAAGTTCGAAAAGGAAACAGTCTAAAATAGGAATAGCATTTTTTGAAGCTATAACCCTGCCCACTGTTTGCAAGTGGCTTAATAACAAATTAGAGGATACTACAAATTTCATGTTGATAATTATATTTGAATTTTTAATGATTTACAAACTGCAAATATAAGAATTTTTTTTCAACTCCAAGCGTTCTTTTTGTATTTACTTGCACGGATTGTTAATAAAATTTCCAGTAAATATTAATATACTCTGCACAAAATTAAACCGAGTAAAGTATAAGTAGCGTTGGAAAAACGTGATTAAAGGGAATAAGCTTTTGTTTATTTAACAGTTTTAATTGTAATAACTTATTTTTTAACATGATATTTCCAGTTCATCGTAAGCAATAAAAACATTTTCTGGCATTTTTTCCTGCATCACGGCATGTAAGCCAAAATGATGATTTGTATGGATTAAATAAGATTTTTTCGGTTTAATCCTGTCAATATTCATTAATGCGTCGCCAACTGTTTCGTGCGAAATATGCGGCTTGCTTCTCAGTGCATTGATAATTAAAATATCCAAATCTTTCAATTTGTCATATTCTTCTTCAGGAATAGTTTTCAAATCAGTGAGATAGGCAATGTTGCCTATTCGGTAGCCAAAAATAGGAAGGTTTCCGTGCATCAATCGTATGGGAATAATTTTTATTCCACTGATATAAAAGGGTTTATTTTCTATTTCATGCAATTCCAGATTTGGAACGCCTGGATATTTATTTTCTTTGAAAACATAAGGAATGCGTTCCTTAATTAACTTAACAACATATACTTCCGCATAAACATCAATTGCTTTGTTGCGACTGAAAATGCGCAAATCGTCTAATCCTCCAACATGATCGTAGTGTTCATGAGTGATTAATACGCCGTCCAATCGTTCAAATGGCTGGATACTGAATGTTTTAAGCATTTGCATCCTGAAATCGGGACCGCAGTCAATCAGAATATGCCTGCCTTCCGTTTCGACAAGCACAGAAGACCTTAATCTCCAATCTCTTACATCCTTAGATGTACATACTTCGCAGCGGCAGGCTATTTCGGGCGTGCCGGTGGAAGTTCCGGTACCTAAAAATCGCAGTTTCATCAGATATAATTTACTTCTGGTTGCAGGTCGATGAAAAATTTATTCTTCACTGCCTTGCGAATTTCTTCTGCCAGGCTGGCTATATCATTTCCTGTCGCATTATTTTGATTAACAATCACTAATGGCTGTTTTTCGTGAACGGCGGCGCCCCTAAATGATTTTCCCTTAAAGCCGCACTGTTCGATTAGCCATGCTGCCGGAACTTTAACAACTTCATTATTCACAGGATAATGAGGAATATCGGGATAGTGTTTCTTCAAACTGTTGAAATGTTCCATGCAAAAATAAGGATTGGTGAAAAAACTGCCTGCATTTCCAACTTTCTCAGGATCAGGCAATTTATACTTGCGTATAGCAATTATTGCTTCCCTCACGGTTTTAAGATTTATTTCCTTATCTGCCAGGTATTCACGTATATTTCCATACTCCAAATTGTATTCATGATTTTTATTCAGGCGGTAAACAACGTGCGTAATATAATATAAACCTTTGTTTTCCGGCTCTTTAAAAAAACTGTGGCGGTAGGAATATTCGCAATCAGGCTGATTGAAAATTTGTTTTTCACCTGTTTTAACACTATAAGCATGTACTTCAAAGATACAGTCGGCAACTTCGGCTCCATAAGCTCCGATGTTCTGTATGGCGCTTGCTCCGATTTCACCGGGTATGTAAGAAAGATTTTCAATACCGCCCCAGCCATTTTCAACGCAATAAGCCACGAAGTCGTCCCAATTTTCTGCCGCGCCAACTTTTAGCCAGATATGGTTATCGTTTTCCCCGACAGTTTCAATTCCCCTGATTCCGGAATGGACAATTACGCCGTTAAAATCACCAAGAAACAGGAGATTGCTCCCTTTCCCAATATGCCAAAACGATTGGGAAAAGAAATATTCGTCGCTTAGAAGTTTTTGCAAATCCTCTTCATTTTCGTATTCTACAAACCAGCGAGCTTTAACATCCAGCCGGAAAGTGTTGTGTTTCAATAAAGAATAATTCTGTTCAATACGCATGATAATAATATACTGTTTGTTTGAATTGACAAAAATACATGAAATTTTTGTGATACAACCGATAATTCATATTATTTTTATTACATTTGCAACGATTTTTAACGCATTTCCGTTTAAATTCAACTGTATGAAGAGAATGAATTTTAAAAAGTAAATTTAGAAATACCCAATAATCAAAGAGATGAAAAAACAACCGGCTGATTTTTCAAATCAAACGCTTTTGCTTGAAGAGATTAAAAAAGGAAATAATGACGCTTTTGAATATCTTTTCAAGAATTATTATCCGCGTTTGTGCGGATATGCCGCCCGCTTCATTGATGACCGTGATATAGTTGAAGATATTATTCAGGAGTGTTTTATGAAGATATGGGAGAAAAAGGAAATTCTGCAATCCATATCCATTTCATCTCTGCTGTTTGCGATTGTGCGTAATGGATGTCTTGATTACCTGAAACATTCCGCCATTGTGGAACAGCGCAGGATTGAGTATTCAGCGACAATAGAAGGGGAGGAAAAACTGTATCATGCCGATTTTTCTTTTGAACCCGAATATGAAACGCTTTATCAGGAGTTGGAAGAGCAAATTCGTTTTGTAATAGACGGGTTGCCCAACAGGAGTAAAGAAATTTTTATACTCAGCCGGTTTGAAGGAATGAAAAACAGGGAAATAGCTGAAAAACTGCAAATATCCGTAAAAACCGTTGAATATCACATATCAAAAGCCCTATCCGATTTTTACAATCATTTTAAGAACAGGTATCCAGTAAATATTTATATCATTGTAATTTCCTGGTTAATAGCTTGAAATGAAAAAGATTATTTTATTTCTCGCTACAGCGCTCTGTATAAGTGCTTGCGACAGGATAATTACAAGTCATAATGACTTTGTTGCAACGGTGTTCAAGCCGGTATTTTCCAATAATCAGTAATAACGTGTCAGTGGGCGTTTCATAGTATGGCGATTATTGTATCAACTCGTGAGCGACCTGAAAACGGTCGCCGTCATACGCAATGTACGGCTCGCGGAGGCGCGAAAGGCGATAAACCTTTACCAACTCATCGGCGTCGGCTTCATCGGCTACTGCTGCCCAAAGGTAATCGTAACGGTTGCCGCCGTTGGAGAGGCGGTATTCGTCGTAGAAAAACAGGAAAAGCCGACCGTAAGCGTCGCGCTGCAAAACGGTTTCCGAATCGCTGTATTTGTAGTATTTTTTCAGTGGCTGATTGCCGTAGAGCAAAGCATTAACCGAATACACCGCGCCCAAAAACTCAAATTCCGCATACTTCGAGGCGGGAAAAGTAATGCGCTTGCTTTTGCCGTTTTTCCAAGTTTCTGTTTTTACGAGGTTGCCGTAGTTGTCTTGTATTTCTGTGGTTTGCATAAGCGTTTCCGGTTTTTATTGTTCGCACACGCAACGAACTGACATTTTACTTGGAAGAGTTATCGTACTAATATCTACATAATCAGTCCCATAGTGTAAAACAATAACGTATGAATATGCATCATCGTCAATACCAAATGTGTGTTTCGATAAGGCGTCAGTGATATAATAGCCGTCTTCGCCGCGAGGCAAAAAAATGGAATTGTTGCCGTTGCCGAATTTGTGCCCCGACACGCCATTTACGGCTGTTCGGGTACTGCCCGCTTTTACCAAACTTTGCATTTCCTCTTTTGTAGGCAAACGCCAACCCGCAGGACAGGACGTTTTCGCCTCTTCTAAAGCGTAATATTTTCCGACTTTCTCCGACGAAGAAACAAATTTGCCTTTTTCGCCCACATTGAATTTTGCCCAGCGCACGCCGTTTATCACGACAGAATTTTGCGCGGTTGCCTTAACAATGGCGGCGGAGGTATTTGCTGTTTGCGTTTTGCCCTACAACTCGCTGAAAATATTGCGAATTTCGGGGGCGTAATCATCGTCAGTTTCGGCGGTTTTCAGGTATGCTGCCGCCTGTTGTTTGCAGTTTTCGTAATCTTTGAGTTTGTAATAACTCATAATTTTGAGGTAGTGCGAATAGGCGGTTGCCTTGCCCATTGCCTGCTCAAAATCGGCAACGCTCGAAAGCGCGGCGCGGTAATCGCCGCTTTTGTACGCCTCGCTTGCGGCGGAAAGGGCTGCGCCGGCGCGGGCGTAGTCCTGCGCAAAGAGCGGACTTGTAGCGAAAAGCAGGGAAACGAGAATAAATGATAACTTTTTCATATATATCTTATTTTTAAATTTTAAACTTTGTTTTTATTATATTCTTCTATTATTTTCGGTATCAAATGCACGGCATAAAGCGGCAAATCAATCAAATCGTCTGATTTCTTATAATCATTCAACGAGAGGCGAAAACTTAATTTTGGCTGATATTTTTCTCTGAAAACTTTGAGCGATTTTGCCTGCGTATTAAAGCCCGATTTCACTTCAACAGGCACAACGCTATCCCACACAGCCATTAAAAAATCTATTTCGTTTGTGGATTTTTCTGTCACCCAGTAGAAAATACTGTCATTTGGATTATACAGTTGCTGACAAATAAACTGTTCGCTCAATGCGCCTTTGAACTCTGTAAAAACAGCATCTTTTCCCAACAATGTTTTGGAATGAATA
>JAIRPX010000202.1 GCA_031256775.1 Dysgonamonadaceae bacterium | reverse complement strand
GCGCCGACTTCAAAGTCGGGTTGCGGCTTCCAAAGGGCGCAGGCAACCGGCAGTTTCGGAAGCGCTTGCGGTTCAACAACATCCACCTTGTTCACAATCATGCGGAAGCGGTTGCCCATATCCACAATCGTAGCGGCAATTCCTTCACCCGGATGCGCTTGGAACACGAGGCGGGCGCAGGTTCCGGCATCGCCAATACCCAAGAAATGCACTTCTATGCGCGGTTTTTTAGCGGCTATTTCGGGGTTGATTTCGAGCATGTGCGCCTGCAAAATTGTGCTGTTTGCACCGTCGAAATTCAGCGTATAATCTTCGAGGAACGATTGTCCGCCGGGCAAGCCTTGTCCCATGACCCACATGGTGCGCACCAAAGCGGCGGTTTTCCAGTCGCCTTCAGCACCAAAGCCGTAGCCTTCCGCCATGAGGCGTTGCGAGGCAAAGCCCATGAGTTGCGTCATGCCTTCGAGTTCGTCGAAGCTGGTGGTGAATGCTTTTGCTTTTTTGTCTTCGAGGAAGCGGCGCAAACCGATTTCCTGTGCGGCGGCATTACGCACCACTTGGAATTTTTCCGTGCCGCGTTTGCAGTCATCGGCAAAGTCGTACAATTTTTCGTATTCAGCTACCAAAGCGTCAATTTCCGCTTCGGTAACAGCATTTACATAAGGAACTAATTTGGCAATCGGCGCATTGTCCACATGATAGCCCAAGCGGATTTCGGCTTCCACCTTGTCGCCATCGGTAACGGCTACGTTGTTCATATTGTCGCCAAAGCGGATGATTCGTAAGTCTTGAGCATCTGCCCAAGCTGCGGAAACGCGCATCCAGACAGCAATTTTTTCGTGAGTTGATTTGTCTTTCCAATAACCCACTACCACTTTGCGCGGTTTGCGCAAGCGGGCGGTGATATGTCCAAATTCGCGGTCGCCATGAGCCGACTGGTTCAGGTTCATAAAATCCATGTCGATATCTGCCCAAGGGATTTGTTCGTTATATTGCGTATGCAAATGCAACAGCGGTTTTTTGTAGTCCATCAAACCGTGAATCCACATTTTGGCAGGCGAAAACGTGTGCATCCATGTAATTAAGCCGATACATTTGGCGTCGCCGTTGGCTGCCCGCATAATGTCGGAAATTTCACTCGACGAATTTGCCGTACCTTTGTAAACGACTTTTACAGGCAAATTGCCCGAATCGTTCAATCCTTTTACCATTTCGGTAGAATGAGCATCTACTTTTATTACTGCATCGCCACCATAGAGCAGTTGCGCTCCGGTTACAAACCATACTTCTAAATCTTTGTAATTTTCCATGATACTTGTTTTTATATTATTACTATTTTATTGAAAATTTATATATACATGTTTGGGTGTAAGTTTCACCCGGATTCAAACGGGTGGACGGAAATTCCGGACGGTTGGGCGTATCGGGATATTTCTGCGTTTCAAGAGCAACGGCACAACGGTAAATCATCGGTTTGCCGTATTTCCCTTTTACTTTGCCGTTGAAGAAATTGCCCGTATAAATTTGAATGCCGGGTTGGTCGGTATAAACTTCCAATACCCGTCCGCTCTCCGGTTCGTAAAGGGTAGCAGCCCATTCTGCTTCATTTGCCGTTTTACGGTTAATTACCCAATTATGGTCGTATCCGCTGCCGACTTTCAGTTGCGGATTATCGCTGTCAATCCGTTCGCCAATAACCGTTGGAACAGTAAAATCAAAGGGCGTTCCTGTTGTCGGCATTAGCTCGCCGGTAGGAATCAATAAACTGTCCACCGGAGTAATCGCTTCGGAATTAACCGTCAGGATATGGTCTAATATGTTTCCGTTTCCTGCGCCTTTCAAGTTGAATTGTGAATGATTGGTCAAGTTAATATGTGTCGGTTTATCTGTTGTTGCCGAATAATCAATCTTTAATTCGTTGCCGGGCGTAAGCGTATATGTCATCTGAACATGGACGGTTCCGGGAAAACCTTCGTCCCAATCCGGCGAAACAAAAGAAAGTTGGATGCTATTGCCGGATACGGAATCCACTTGCCAGACACGGCTGTCGAAACCCTTTAATCCGCCATGCAAACAGTTTCCGTTATCATTGGCAGGCAGCTGATAAATTACGCCGTCGAGCGTGAATTGCGCTTTGGCAATCCGGTTGGCATAACGTCCCACAGCGGGACCCAAGAAGCGTTCGTCCTGATTGTTGATGTATTTATCCATACTGTCGAATCCGAGGACAACATCTTCATAATTGCCGTTCCTGTCCGGCGCCCAAAGTGAAACAATGCGCCCGCCATAGTTTGTAATCTGCATGACCAATCCCTGTCCTGAATTGAGCGTGTATAAAGCCACCGGCTGATTATCAACGATGGTGTCGAAATTAGCCGCATCTATTAACGGCAAGTTCTTTTGAGGAGACTGATTGCAACTCAATAAAAATATAACTGCGAAAAATGTCGTGTAAAGTAGTTTTTTCATGGTGTTATTTATTTATGCAAAAAATGGATAACTTGTTTATATACATTTTCCGGGGTAAATCCCAGTTTTTCGTCCAATACTTTGTAGGGTGCTGAAAAACCGAATGAGTTCATTCCCCATACTTTTCCGGCAGAGCCAACCAAACCTTCGAGCGTTACAGACAAACCGGCGGTCAATCCGAATATTTTCTTGCCGGAAGGAAGAACGGCTTCCTGATACGCTTTGCTTTGAGTACGAAATAATCCTTCGGAAGGCACGGATACGATGCGTGTTTTAATGCCGTCATCCGCCAGCAATTTTGCTCCATCAACCAGTGTAGATACTTCCGACCCCGAAGCCAACAATATCACATCGTAATCAGCCGTTTCCTGCACAATATAAGCGCCTTTGGAGGCTTGCAAAGCTTCTTGGTAACGTTCTGTTTTTGCCGGTAAATCGTTGATATTCTGTCGTGATAAGATTAAAGCGGTTGGCGTTGAGGTATTTTCCATCGCCATTTTCCACGCAACCGTCGTTTCGTGTACATCAGCCGGACGGAGTACCAGAACGGAATTATGCCCGTGATGATTTTGCAGTTTTTCCATCAAGCGAATTTGCGCTTCCTGTTCTACCGGCTCGTGTGTGGGTCCGTCTTCGCCCACGCGGAAAGCATCGTGCGTCCATATAAACTTTACCGGCAATTCCATTAATGCAGCCATGCGGATGGCGGGTTTCATGTAGTCGGAAAAAACAAAGAATGTTCCGCAAGCGGCAATAACGCCTCCATGCAAAGTCATTCCGATACACAGGCAAGCCATCGTCAATTCGCTTACTCCCGCTTGCAGGAAACGACCGGAAAAGTCGCCTTTTGCTATGCTGTACGTATTTTTCAAGAATCCGTCTGTTTTATCGGAATTGGAAAGGTCGGCGGAAGAAACTATCATGTTTTCCACCTGTTTCGCCAACGCAGCCAGTACGGTGGACGAAGCGGCGCGTGTTGCCTGATTCGGTTTTTGAACAATTCCTGCCCAGTCAATAGAGGGAGTGTTTCCTTCAAACCATGCTTGCATTTTGGCAGCCAAATCCGGATTTTCTTTTGCCCAAGCTGCTTTTTGTTTTTGTTTTTCGGCGGCTATCTTTTTCAGTTCGGTAGCTCTGTTCGCATACAGTTCCTTCACTTCGGGAAAAATGACAAACGGATTTTCGGGATTTCCGCCAAGATTGGCAATCGTTTGTGAAAAAGAAGCTCCGGCAGCGCTCAAAGGCTGTCCGTGCGTTTCCGTTTCATTTTCAAAGGAAGAGCCGTCTTCCTTTACAGCGCCTTTTCCCATAACGGTTTTTCCGATGATGAGGGTTGGCTTGTCCGTTTCCGCTTGGGCGGCAATCAATGCCGAGCGGATTTCAGCAGCATCGTT
>JAIRPX010000056.1 GCA_031256775.1 Dysgonamonadaceae bacterium | reverse complement strand
AACGGATAAACACAGATTTTTTTATTATTGATAATCAATTAAATAAAAAAAACGTGTTTTATTTTATCCGTGTAAATCTGTCTAATCCGTGTTATCCGTGTTCTTTTGATACAGCCCCTGTGCATCGTCATTGCGAGCGTTAGCGAAGCAATCCAGAAATTAGTTTTCAGTTTTCAGTTTTCAATGATGGATTGCTTCAGGCTTCGCCTTCGCAATGACGTTGCAAAAAAACATGCCGTGCAAAGTATAACTTCTTCTATTCTCAATTCGTCTAACTTCCATACTTTACGCGGTTTAATTTTGTGCATCGTCATTGCGAGCATTAGCGAAGCAATCCAACTAAAAACTGAAAACTGAAAACTGAAAACTGATTACTGGATTACTTCAGGCGTCGCAATGACGTTGTACAAAATCATGCCGTGCATAATTTAATTGGTCATTACAAAAACAAGCGAACCGCCGTTCATTATATCAGAATGTTTTATAACATGTCTTTCCAACGGTTTTCCGTTAAGAGTAACTGATTTTATATATTTATTTTCTTTTGATAGATTTTCAGCCTTCATAGTGAATTTTTTATTGTCCGCCAGTTTTATTTCCGCACCCGGAATTTGAGGAGCGCCAATAATGTATTCTCCGCTGGCTGGATTGACCGGATAAAATCCCATTGCAGAGAAAATATACCATGCCGACATCTGTCCACAGTCGTCGTTCCCGCACAAGCCGTCGGGTTTTGGCTGGTAGAACTTATCAAAAACTTCTCGTATTAATTCGGCTGTACGGTCATTTTTGCCAACCATGCTGTAGAGGTAAATTACATGGTGACTGGGTTCGTTTCCCTGTGCATACTGTCCGATCAAACCGGTGACGTCGCCTGTGAATCCGTTGCTTTCCTCCCTGTCATTAATATTGAACAGGGAATCTAATTTGGTAGCAAAATATTGTTCGCCGCCCATGAGTTCCACCAGTCCATCCACATCGTGAAGCACGTGCCATGTATATTGCCAGGCATTTCCTTCGGTATAGTCGCCTCCGGCTGTTCCTGCATGTGACAATACAAATTTGTTGAAAGGATAGCGCCAGTCGCCTTTTGAATCTTTTCCATGCATGAGTTTGCTTTCAGGGTCGAAAAGGTTTTTATAATAAGACGCCCGTTTCATAAAAAACTCACAGTCTTCTGTTTTTCCCAACTTTTGAGCCAGCATTGCGGCGCAATAATCGTCGAAGCCACATTCCAGAGTTCGGGAAACCGATTCTTCTTTAACAAGATCGAAAGGAAAATAGCCGTACTGATCGTATATTTTCCAGTCGTACTTGAGATTGTGTCCTGTTAAGGATTGTTTGACAAATTGCCAGGCTTTCTCCTGATCAATACCAGGAATATTTTTCAGGCAAGCGTCCACAACGGGCGGAACTCCATGATTGCCAATCATACAGTATGTTTCTTTGCCCCACAATGCCCAGATGGGCAATATGCCGTAATTCTCTGCATGTAACAGCATTGAATTGATGAAATCGCCGGTTTGTTCGGGAGCTATAATCGTATATAAAGGATGCGCTGCGCGGAAAGTGTCCCATAAAGAGAAAGTTGAATAATATTTTCCGGAAGGCGAAATAAGTATGGAATCGTTTGGTCCTCTGTATTTTCCGTCCAGATCGGCAATATCAACTGGTTGGATGCCAAGATGGTACATTGATGTGTAGAAATTTTTTTTCTGATCTGGAGTTCCTTCTATTTTAATTTTCGATAAAAATTCCTCCCATGCGTTTTCAGCTGATTTTCTCACTTTGTCGAAATCCCAGTCCGACAGTTCGGCGTTGATTTTTGCTTTTGCACCTTCAATGCTGACGGTAGAAATTGAAGTTTTAACATGTAAAATATCACCTCCTTTTCCATCGAAACGAAAAACGTAAGTAGGAGCTTTATTACGCTCGTCTTTTGTTATGTTTTCCTTGAAAATAAAGGGTTTGTCAAATTTAATAACGTAAAAGATATGGCGTGGATTTGCCCATCCCCGCACAATATTATGACCGCTAAGTGTCTGACTGTCTTCGATATTTACGTCGGCATACAATACTCTTGTGTTGAACTGTTCTTCCGTATCTACCATTGCGCTTTGAAGGTTTATATACAGTCCTGGATTATCTTTTTTGAAAGTATAGCGATGTATCGCAACATGAGGCGTTGTTGTTAATTCCACGTCCACAGCATTTTCCGTAAGGGAAACAGCATAATATCCAGGCGACGCTTTTTCTGTATCTTTGGAAAATGAGCTTTTGAAATCTTCAGCCGGTTCTCCAGAAAAAGGCATTATTAACAGATCGCTTAGATCGGGAATGCCTGTGCCGTTGTTTCGATTGTGGGAAAATCCCCAAATTTGCTTGTCTTCATACCTGTATCCCCCGCAATATTTCCATGCGAAATTGCCTGTTTGAGGTCCAGGTTGCATAAACCCGAATGGATAAACGGCATTGGGAAAAGTATGCCCAGTGAATGTTGTACCTACAAAAGGATCAACATATTGTCCAAAGTTTGTTTTTGTTTCTTTCTGGCAGGATAGAGTTAATATAGCTGCCAGCATCAAAAGATAATGATTTTTACTTGCCATAATAAACTGATTTTTATATACTTATTTTTACAATTAGAGGATGATCGCTCAAAGAGAGTTCAATCTTGTCAATATTTTTTTGTTCGTCTATTGGATTTACGCCTTTGGTGGGGTCGTATATTGTCACTTTTTTGCGGATTTTACCGAGATTTAGCTGGATGTTGTCCGAACCTTTACTTGCAAAACGTTCTCCCCAGAGTATAAGGATGAAAGTTCCATCGCTTTTTTGCAGTAACAAATCGTGCGTTGTTTCAGGCTGATTGGCAATGGAATAGTTCAATTTTCCGGCAGTTTCAAGCGTTTTTTCATCATTCAGGACAGTTGTGAAATTGTGCAGATAATGCGCCGCCTGTTTGGGATGGTAATCCAATGTGTAGAACGCATAATTTTCGTGTTCAGGTTCGTTTGAACGTCCTTTCAGCAGATAAATTGCCGTATATTTCCATCCCTGTTTGAACTGCGACAGATACAGGTTGAGATACAGGCGGGCTTGAATTTCTTCTGTAATCCCGTCTTTCTGATTTACGGCGCATCCCGTTTCTGTTGTAACTTTTGGTAAATCAACGAGTTCTTCTTCCGTATATCCGGCAAAATGTTTTGCCCATGTATTTCCGAAGTTTCCATACAATCCGTCAACAGGGCAGTCCTTGCCCGTCATGGACGACATCCATGTCTGGTTATCGTGCAAACCGCTCCAATTGGGGTGGGTGACATAATTATGGCAGTTGGCATAGTCGGCATATTGCGTACCAGCAGGCATTAACAGTGAATCAGCGCCTTCTGGAATGGTAAGGAATTGAAGTCCTGTATTATCAGTTTGCGCGCCTGTTTCGCATGTTGCCCAAACAGGATAGTTTTTCAGCAGGGCATCGTTTTTTACCGCCGCATACAGATCGCGGTGCATTCGTGCTACCGGCAACCACGATTCTTTTGCTCCTCCTTTTTCATTCTGGTAAGTAATGCCCCAATTGTTCGGTTCGTTTGAGCCTTCCAAAGCAAGCAGGGCATCTTTGGCAGCTAATTTTTTTGCGTCGTCGATAAGACGCTGCACCTCATTGCGTCCACTTAACATTCCATAACTGAATTTCACGCCTGTCTGTTTGTGAAGCCATATAAAATCTTCTACCGGCGCATCGTCTTCAAATCCGCAACGCAACCAGCGCAAACCGGTGTATTTGATACATTCAACGCTTCCTTCCACTGTTTCTCCCCTTCGGGAAACGGAAGAAACTGCGCCCAGACTGTTTAAAAATTCGCCTGCACTAACGGCTGATATGCCTTCCTTGTCGGAAGGAACTGAATATGAGTTGTTTCCGGAGAAACAACCCATATTTGACAGCATGATAAATACATAAAAAATTATTCTTGTACTTCTCATAAATAACTGTTTTTGTGATTATTGTTAAAAATTATTTGTTTGTTATTATTAATTTACTGCGATATATTCCTCCAGAAGTGATTATTTCTGAGATATACAAGCCGTTTTGACGGATGTTTAATTCTTCCGGATAAATTACTGAATTGTTTGTCAATGAGCGCGAAACGAGTAATTTACCGCTCATGTCGTATATCCTTACGCCCTGAAAAATAATATCGGGGCTGTTGCTCCTGATGGAAATACTGTTGTCCGCAGGATTAAACTTAACGGAAACCGGACTTTTTTCTTTTGAAATATTGCCTATTCCTGTTAATTCATATTCTTCCTTGATGGGAAAACGTTCCCAACAGTATTCTTTTTGATACGCTTCAAGTGTTCCTGCGGGTATCCGCAGTTTACAGTTTGCCGTGTTTGCTCCTGCAAAAACGCTGTTGTTCAATCGCAATTGCGGTAAGGCATCCCATTCAACCGTTACTTCCTGCAAAGCGCTTTCTGTGGCAAGGGCATATTCTCCAATGGTTTCAACAGACTTGGGTATAAGAATATATGCTAAACTTTTACACTGATAGAAAGCATGTTCCTGAATGTTTGTCACCGAATGGGGAATAACGATGGAGTTTAATTTTTCGCAACCGGAAAATGTATATCTTCCAATGCCTGTTATCGAAGTTGAAATACCGGCGGACTGTAAATTTTTGCAGTCTGAAAAACTGTAAATTCCAAGCTCTGTAACTGAATTTGGAATCTCAACGGAACTCAAACTGCTGCATTTCTCAAAGGCATATTCGCCGATGCCTGTTACAGAGTTGGGTATTGCAATAGAAACCAGACTGCTGCATCCAGAGAAAGCGGAATTGCCAATCCCTGTTACCGAACTGGGTATTACAACCGAGTTTAAACCTTCACATTCGGAGAAAACGCCTTCGCTGAGACTTGTAATTTTGTCGGGAATTACTATTGCACTCAAACTGCCGCATTTGGAAAAAGCGTAACTGCCAATATTTTCTACCGAATTGGGTATTCCTACAAAACTTAAAGCGCCACATTCGGCGAAAGTGTAATCGCCAATATCAGTTATGAGGTTGGGTATTGCAATAGAATTTAGACTGCCGCAGCCAAAGAAGGCGTGATGTCCAATACTTTCTACCGAATTAGGTATTGTAATGGAAACCAAATTGCTACAGTAGGAAAATGCGGAACTGCCTATGCTTTTTACCGAATTAGGTATTTCAACCGAATTTAAACCACCGCATCTTTCAAAAGCGTAACCGTCAATACGTTCCACAGAGTTGGGTATTCCAATGGAACTTAAACCGCTGCATCCCGCAAAAGCGTAACCGCCAATACTTGTTACCGACTCCGGAATCGTAAAACTTCCTGTTCTTCCGGCTGGATAAATACATAAACCAGTTTGATCGCTGTTATACAAAATACCGTCCCTGACTGAATTTCCTGGATGATTTTCTGCAACTGCAACAGATAATAGATTTTTGCAACTGCTTAAAAAATTACTATTAACCGTTAGCGAACTTGGAATGGCGATGGAAGTCAGACTGTTGCACTCAAGAAAAGCATTCCCCCATATATCTGTTACCGTATTTGGCATAATAAAAGCATTATCAGGTTTTGCTATCGGATAAATCCACAGGACAGTTTGTTCTTTGTTGTATAAAACTCCATCCCGCGACGACATCACAGTGTTTGCTTCATCAACAATAAAAGCAGTCAAATCAAACATATAATGCAGCGCGTTCAGTCCTATATATTTTACTGAGGCTGGAATAGTGAGAGAAGTAACATGCTTTTCCCCAAAAGGGATACCTGCGATTTCTATTACCGAATTAGGGATTACAACATCGCCGCCCGGTCCGTTATATCCGTATAAGCTTCCTGCTTCGGTTATAACAAAATCGCTTTCGTCGGAATAGACATAATTGCTTCCAATAAGCAGAAATGTCATGATTAAAAATAAAAACTTAGATTTCATGATTGTTTGTTTTTTTTAATAATTAAACTCTGTACAGTATGGTTTTATGCAACGTCATTGTGAGCGTTAGCAAAGCAAACCAGTAAAAAACTAAAAACTAATTATTAGATTGCTTCAGGCTTCGCCTTCTCAATGACGATGCACAAAATTAGATCGCATAAAATATAAACATAATAATAATTTATAAATCTCTAATAATGAATTAATATTCTATCTTCTTAAACTCGTTTACTCGTTTACTCGTTTACTTGTTTACTCGTTTACTTGTTTACTCGTCTCCTCGTTTACTTTGTTTACTCGTCTCCTCGTTTACTCGTCTCCTCGTTTACTCGTTTACTTGTTTACTCGTTTACTTGTTTACTCGTCTCCTCGTCTACATAACGAAAACCTTCTTGACAATATTATCAACCTTTACAATATATGCACCCCGTGGCAAGAAGACTTCCTCTCTGCCTGTTGTAGCGCTATCAACAACTGATTGCCCTGTAATATTATAAATAGAATAACCAGTTTTTGTATTTTCAGCAGAGATAACTATTTTTCCTTTTTGAGAAACGACAGTTATGTTGCCTGCGACAATTATTGTCGGCAAATTAACCACATCCATGTAAGTTGCTTTTGCCAAAACATTTTTTGCAGGCATGATAAACGTTGTAGTCTCATTCTTTGCATTAACAAAAGCGACGTCTTCGCTTTCCCACTTGTCGAATACTTTTCCGGCAGGAGCGGTATTTGCCGTCACTGTAACAATTGCGCCCGCTACCGCTTTTTCAAGATTTGCTACGCCATTTTCCATACTGATTGCATATTGCTCCGGTTCGGGAAAATCGCCAGATATTTCAAGAATATACGGATGATTCAGCATGGAAAGAACAATTGCATTAACATTCTCTTCCGTTTGTATCGGGCGGGTACCTTTCTCCGGATCAGCAGGATCGTACTGCGCAGGATTATATACCCTTATACTGGAGCATGTTTGTCCGAAATTGACGGTCACATTGTCGGGCGCAGCTCCATACGCATATTTTTCGCCCCAGACGATTAGCATCATCTTTCCGTCGTTTTTCTGCAATAAAAGATCGTGAACAGTTGCCGGACGGTCGGCTATTTCGTATTCAACAGCGCCTGGCGTTTGAATTGATTGATCATCCGCAAGGATAGTCGTGAAGTTGTGCATGTAATGCGCCGCCAGACGGGGATTCGACGGGTAGCGGATTGCTTCGTCAACCCAGTGTGATTCATAAAATCCGAATGTCTGGTTTCCGCCCTCGTCGATACGGTCTCTCAGAATGTACATGGCAGTATATTTCCAGCCCTGCTTGAATTGCGCCAAATAGCACGACAGATAAGTTAAAGCCTGATACTCTTCTGTTATCCTCCTTTCCGGATTTGAATAGTCGGGATCGGGATTATCCGTCCAGCGCCAGTTGTTCCAGTCCCAGAGATACGGTTGCGTGATGGTTACGCCTGTTTCGGTAGTTACTCTTGGAATCGTGAGCAGTTCCTGATCTGTATGCCCTGCGAAATGCCTGTACCATGTTGAGCCGAAATTACCGTAGAGATGGTCAGCTTTAGCGTCTTTTGTAGGATCGGAAGCAAGCCATGTTTGGTTATTGCTGTGCGGCGTCCAGTTAGGATGGACGAAATAGTTGTGGCAGTTGGCATAATCGGCGAAAGTAACGCCGCGAAATTCAGCATCAACTGCCATTGCATCAGACGGTACGGAGATAAACTGCAAACCCATATTGTCGTTTTCCGCGCCGGTACAGGTTAGCGTCCATACGGGATAATTTTTCAATACCGGATCAGCCTGTATTGCGCTGTACATATCGCGATGATAGCGGGCTAATGCTCTCCACGAATTGCCGTTTCCCCCGCCTGTTTGTCCGTTATAGGTAATACCCCAGTTGTTGGGTTCGTTGCAGCCTTCAAAAGCTATCAGGGCGTCGGGCGATATTTCGTTGATGATAGTTTTTGCGCCCTCTTTCAGGTATGTGATACCGTCGGGATACTGAATTTTGTATTCGCTGTCGTAGTGCGCATCGCCGGAAGAAGGAAGCATAAGCGAAAAACGGATACCGCCTTCATACAGTTTCTTGAAACATTCGATCGTGTTTTGCGACCAGGGGTTTTTACTGCTGACGTAATCGGGATCGGGCGGTCCTGTACGAATCCACCGCGCCCCGATATACTGACAGGTTTTCAGGGTGGTATCTACTTTCTCGCCCCTTGAATTGATGGAAGAGTTTACCCCGATGCTGTTCAGAAAATCATTCGCAGGAACGGCAACTACCTGAGTCAATTGCGTTGATGAACTGTTTCCGGCGATAGTCTGCATGGCTATAACGGATAAAGCGATAAACACTGTAAAAATTTGCTTTTTCATTTTTGTAATTTATATTATATAATTAGTAAATAGCTTCTATTCTAAATGAATACGATTGCGGCGAATTTACGGGAATCATGTATTGTTCCAGTGGTATGTCGCCGCATGAAGCGTTTCCAAGTCCCTGTTGCCAACAGTCGAGATTGACATATATTTCGGGTTGCTGCGCGCTTTTCAAGGCAAAATCGTTAGCGGTTTCCCAGATTTGCCTGTCGGAATAGTGCATGGCGCTGAATCCCAGTTTGTCAATTGCAGTGATTTTAACGCCTTTTCCAGCTTCGTTTGTAAAACTTATCCAGCGCACATCTTCGCGGTTTCCCATACTTTGCGGGCGCATGTAATGTTCTTCTTCGCTCATGGCGGTTGCCGTTGTGGAATATAGCCCTGCATAAGCCGATTTTATCCGGTCGATGTAGTTTTCGCGCGGTCCGCGTCCGTAATAGTTTATCGTTTCAAATTCCTGCGGCAACGCCCATTGCAATCCCAGACGCCGCACCATAACGGCTCGGTCAGGCTTAACGAAAGAGGCTGACACGTCGATTGTTCCGTTGCCGTAAATCCTGTATTTCAGCGTATAGTTGATTTCTACCGGCACAGGCGAGAGAATACGCGCTTTTACGTCTGCCAATACAGTTGCCTGAGCGCCATCCATCTCTTCACGACTTGTTATGAGTGGCGAATCGTATTGCGTTTCATAAAAATCATGACCGAAAGGGCGGTCGTTACTGATATTTCGATACCAGTTGAAAGCAAGTCCCAGCCTGTTATGAACCATTTCTTTATTACCATACCGAAGCGAAATTATCTGCGCAGTTTTCCGGTCTATCGTCAGTATGAAGTTATCGCCCTTAAAAATCAGGCTGTTTTCATCTGCCTCAGTTTTAAGTTTTTCAGAATTGCGTGGTGGAGCTACTGCCGGACGATTATTCAATGCAAACTGTTCGCTTGCAACAATATGTCCTGCGGGCAATATGTTATTGGCTTTTTTTGTTTCAAAACGAATATTAAGGAAATATTCATTTTGGTTTTCAGGTTTTGCGCGGTATGGAATTGTGACGGCTGTTTTTTCATCGGGCGACAGTTCCAAATCCGTTATGACGCCTGTTTCGACCGTTTTGCCGTTTTTCAATATTTCCCATATCAGGTTAAATTCATTCAAATTGGTGAAATCATATTTATTTACGATTTCTATCTTACCGGAATAAAGCGCAAGTGGATTGAATTTTACATACTGATATATTTTCTTTATTTCCAACAGTTTGGCAGTAATTTTCCTGTCTGGAGTAGTTAATCCGTCGCAGGAGAAATCGCCGTCGTTAGGCTGTTCGCCAAATTGTCCGCCATAATAGAAGTGATCGTTTGGTTCGTTTGGTTTGCACAGAGCCTGGTCAGCCCAGTCCCAGACGCAAGCGCCAATCATTCGTTGCGACCTGTTTTCGATATAATCCCAGTATTCTGCTATGTTGCCAGGCGCATTTCCCATAGAGTGAACATATTCGCAGAGGAAATAAGGCTTGTCGGAATTTTGCCTGTCGAAATCGCTCATTCTTTGAATAGACGGATACATGTGGGAATCAATGTCGGGAACGCCGTTTTTACCTTCGTAATGCGTTGGTCGCGAAGGATCAAGAGTTTTCACTAACGACTGCATGGCGTCGAAGTGAGTTCCGTCGCCGCTTTCATTGCCAAACGACCAGAATATCACGGACGGATGATTTTTATCACGTTGCACGGTTCTGGTCATCCTGTCTAAATATGCCGCTTTCCATGATTCCCTGTTGCTTAAATCGTGATTGGCATGACATTCCAAATCATTTTCGTCCATCACATAAATGCCGTAATAATCGAATAAGGCATACATGCGCGGATCGTTGGGATAGTGGCTGGTGCGGACGGTGTTGATATTGTGCTGTTTCATCATCAAAATATCCTTTATCATGGATTCCACAGGAATGACTTTTCCCGATTGCGGAAGCATTTCATGCCGGTTGACGCCCTTGAAAAATACCTGTTCGCCGTTGATATAAACTCGCTTGTTTTTAATTTCAATTTTCCTGAATCCGAATTTGGACGATAAAACTTCCGTCGTTTTTTTGTTTTCGTCTTTCAGCGAGATGATAACGCTGTATAGATTAGGTTTTTCAGCCGACCAGAGCAACGGTTGCTTCACAGGCAGTTGGATTTCGCCGTTTTGCCTTGATTTTTTCGCCAGTTTTCCGAAATCATGCGTTTTTGCAACAATAATATTTCCCGAAGGATCCAACAACTGTATTTCTATGGCAGTATTATCAGATATTTTATCGGTAAGATTTTCTATATCAGCTTCTACCGTAAGCGTCGCCCGGTTGAAAGCGCCGCCTTCAAACGATGATTTCAGGAAATAGTCGCGGATATGTATTTTTGGTCTTGCATACAGATATACTTCGCGATGTATTCCGCTAAGCCTGAACATGTCCTGGTCTTCGATATAGCTGGCGTCTGTCCAGCGATATACTTCAACTGCAACAGTATTTTCGCCAGCATGAACGTATTTTGTAATATTAAATTCAGCATCTAAGTTAGCGCCCTCGCTGTAACCGGCTTTCTGTCCGTTTATCCATACATAGAAACCGCTGTAAACGCCGTTGAAATGCAGGAAAATTTCTTTTTCATTCCATTCGTCGGGCATTGCGAAACTGTGCCGGTAAGATCCTACCGGATTTGGTTCTTTTTCGTTGGTATATCCTTTTTGCGGCAAGATAAGCGCAGGCTGATTTTTGAAAGGATATGTTACGTTAGTGTAAATAGGCGTTCCGTAGCCCTGTATCTCCATATTGGAAGGAACAGGTATTTCTGTCCATGACGACACGTCGTATTCAGGTTTATAAAAGTTAACCGGACGTTCCGAAGGCTGTTTTGACCAGTGAAATTTCCACAAACCGTCTAACGACAGATAGCGTGACGAGGAAGGTTTCAACCATGGATGCATGAAACAGGCGTCCGATTTCAGGCTTTCAATAGTAGGGTAGGGGATGTATGTGCTGTGTCCATCTTCTTTGTTGACTGCGAAAATGGTTTCGTTTTCCCATTCTGCTTTCCCGTGTTCGTTGACGGGCGGGATTTTTTCGGAAGTAGCCTGGAGTTTCCATGTTGAACCCCGATCGTTTGTCAGCAAAAATGTTTTTCCAGCTTGTTCGCCATCTTTCATTCGGATATACAGTCCTCCTTTTTTAGACTGGATTTCAAACCTGTTGTTTCCGGCGGGAACGAGACGCCATTGCTGATTTTCGTTTGTTTTGCTGTAGTCCCATACCGACAGGCTGTATTCTCTTTCCGACGATGCTCCAATGTCGAAACTTTTTTTAGAGAACGGATTATGAATAACATAAGCGTCTTCGTTGCGCGTCAGCTGCCAGTACTGCCCCTTACTCTTTTTCGATTCTTTTTCCAGATAAATCTGGGAATGATTATTCGGATCAAGTCTGTTATCCATGACCAATCCGGAAGGACTGACGATTTTGTATAAAACATCGTCTTTAATTGTTTGTCCAAGTAATTGTTGCGATAATCCACAAAGGATTGAAAGCAGGAAAATCAATATTTTTCGTTTCATTGTATTTAGTTCTTGTGAATGAGTTATAAATTATGAATTGGCTGACGCAGCTTTCGTGCAACGTCATTGCGAGCGTTAGCGAAGCAATCCAGAAATTAGTTTTCAGTTTTCAATGCTGGATTGCTTCAGGCTTTGCCTTCGCAATGACGATGCACAAAACCATACCAAGCAGAATATAGCTTTCGCGCCAGCCAATTCATAATTCTTAATTTACTTCACTGTTATCTTGTATGAAATATTGTTAACCGTAAGAATATATACGCCTTTTGCATTGACAAGTATCCTTGTGGATTGCTGAGCAGCAAATTTCTGATAATAGCCTTGCAAACTTGTTAAAATGATTTCTCCTTCTGCGCCTTCAATCACAATTGTTTGATTGACAACATAAAAACGAACATCTTTTTTAATATTTTCTATCGACATGACCTGCTCTCTTGTCACCGTTACAATGTAGTTTTGCGTATTTCCGTCTTCAGCGGTTACTGTAATCGTAAAGCTGTTATTTCCAACGACAAGATTATTTTTTTGTCCGTCGCCGCTTACCCTTGCTTTTGCATCGTTTGCTTCGGCGCTTATGGTAATATTGGTAATGCTATTTTCTACGCTTACAGTATATTCGGTTGTTTCCGGATCAAACGCTGGAGTCAGTTCACTCCTGTTTACAGTTAATGTTTTCAATGTTGCATCGGCGCTTTTCCTGTAAATATTGACAGTATAAGTTTCCTGCGTACTTCCGTCTTCGGCGGTAACTGTGATAACAAATTCGTTATTCCCAATTGACAGATTATCCTTTTGTCCGTCACCGCTTACCGTTGCATTTGAACTGTTTGCCGTAGCGGTTATGTCGATAGCGGTTATGCTGTTTCCCAAAGTTACCGTATAATCAAACGTCAAAGGATTGAAAGCTGGAGCCAGTTCGCCCTGACTTACTGTCAGTTCACTTAAAGTAGCATCGCTTGTAGCGTCTTTTCTGTTAACTGTTATGAGATATTCTTTGCCCGTCATCTGATCTTCTGCTAAGACTGTGATGCTGATTTCATTAGCGCCAGTTGACAGGTCGAAAGCTCCAGCGCCCGTAACAGTCGCTTTTTCATCATCGGTAACAGCTGAAACATCCAGATTTTCTATAATATAAGGAACATCCAAAGCATATTCTGTCACGTCTGAATCAAATGTGGGGTCGAGATTGCCGAAACTAAGACTTAAAGAACTCAGTTTTGCGTTGTTATTGAGCGGAAGATAGCTTGGCTGTTCTTCTGGCTGACCTTCAAGTCCTTTCAGTACAGGCAATCTGTAATATTCATTTCCCCACGCCCATACGTCTGTAAAATCCCATCCTGCAGATTCGTAAGTATTCTTATTTACGATTGCTTCTTTTGTTACGGCAAGACCGTTTTTATTATTCAATGTTCCGTTTTCAGGATTCAAAGTATTGCCGTTCAGCAGTGTTCCTGAAAAAGCCCTGTTGTTTTCGAGAACATTGTTGGTAACTTCGTCGTCTGTTATCCGGTTAACAGATCCTTCTACTCCTTGAACAGATTCGTTAATTGCAAAGGAATTTTTTAGGGTAATACCTTCGGATAGACCGACTAATCCGCCAACATGCTGAGCGTCATATTCGCCTATAATACTTGTAAAAGCTGAATAACATTCATCTATAACAGAACCATTGGCGTTGGGAAGATACCTTCCAACCAATCCGCCAAGATTATGTTGACCTATGATGTTTCCTCCAGCATAATTCTGTTTCAGGATGAAATAATAAACGGCGTCTCCTACTAATCCTCCCGCAGAAACATCTTCACTCCAGTAACCGCCTTTAATACTATTGATTGCATAGCACTTTTCAATGCTTCCTCCACTTTGGTGTCTTCCAACCAATCCTCCTGAATGTGATCCTTCAACAGCTCCAATAGCATACGAATTGATTATAGCGCTGTTGTCCGCACCATCAAATCCAAAGATGCCGACTAATCCGCCCGTACCTGTTCCTCCATGCAGGGTTAAAACTTTTCCGTTGTAGTGTGAGTTGCTTATTGTCAGATTCTTACAGGAAGCGCTTGAACCAATTAAACCTCCTGTTCCTGTATAACCAGCGCTGATGTCGCCTTCCACATAACAGTTGTCTATCAAAGAACCGTTGCCTGATTCAAACGTTCCAATCAAACCACCACCGTAACCTCCATTTGCTATTACGTTTCCAGTCCGATAGCAGTTAACAATATTGATAGGATTGTTGTCAATATTTTTTATAGATCCGATAAGACCACCGCTAACATTACCTGACAAATCATTTGTTGCATAACAGTCTTCGACTGTTCCCGTAGCCTGATAGATACCAACTAATCCGCCAAGATCGTTTCCCTGTATCGAACCGGTAGCGTAGCAGTTATATATGCTGCTTGCATCCAATCCTGTTGCGCCAAAGATGCCAACCAAGCCGCCTGTTGTACCACCATAAATGATAGTGTTAGTCATGTCGCTGTGCGAGTTTTTCAGTTCCAGATTTTTGCATCCGTCGCTGTTTCCAATTAAACCGCCAATTTCGCCATACATATTTGATATTGTTACGTTTGCATAACAGTTGTTGATAATAGAACTGTCGATAATCAGTCCTCCATCACTTGTGTATTTACCTACAAGTCCGCCGATTTGACTGCTTCCCGACAATTCTCCCTCTGCATAGCAGTCTATAATATCGAAAGCAAACGCTCTTTCTTCTGCATCAGGATGTATGTCTCCGTATCTTGCTTCAATTTCGCCGATTAAACCTCCGATATTTTGATTTCCCGTAACAGTTGCTGTTGAATGGCTGTTTTTCATGGAGGAAGCAAAACGGAAATTATCTGCATTGCCCTTGCCTCCCCAGTTTCCAATCAATCCTCCTGCTGTGCCTTCACAGGTGACTGTTGTTGTTTCCACATAACAGTTTTCTATGGTGGAGTTCGGACCAATAGTCCCGCCAATACCTCCCGTATTGGAATGTTTGCCTGTTATGACGCTGTTTGTAACAAAACAGTCTTTTATTGTCAGGGGCGCTCTTCCTTCATATTTCTGTCCGATTAATCCGCCCACAGTAGCATCCCATTCGTCATATACCTGGATGCTTCCAGAAAAAGAGCATCCGATCATTTCCAAAGGAGCTTGCACTCTGCCTACCAATCCGCCAACGGTGCTTTTTGATTCAATATTGCCAATTACGTGGCAGTTGATGATTTTTACGGGAATTTCGCCGTCTTCGTTTCCATTAACAATGCCTATCAGTACTCCGGTAGAGCGATTACCGATTACTTTTTTGTCATTGTCTATCTCAATGGTGAGATTTTTGATGACAGCATCGTTACCGTATTCATTATTAGACATTTCCACATTTACCTGATGGAAAAGCCCCTGACCGTCGCCATCGTCGTCTGCTTGCCGGTTAATCCAGAATCCATAGATTTTATGACCGTCACCGTCGAATATTTTCCGCGTCACGTCGATAGGTTTCCATCCTTTTGTCTGTATGTCTTCATCGGTGTTTGCCTCAATCCAGGCTCCTAAATTAATATCGGCAGTCAGTTTGTAGCACCTGTTTTCGCCAGGAGAAAACCGGACGCTGTTCAGTTGCTCAGCCGTGGAAATAAGGTAAGGATCGTCGGGCGTTCCCGTACCTTCGTCAAATTGCGCGCTTATATTTTGCGCCGTAAATCCTGCCAATATAAGGCAGAAGATTTGAAAAAATGTTTTAACTTTCATGTTTAATTTTTGAGAATTGTAAATTGTTAAATTATGAATTATAAATTATAAATTATGAATTATGAATTATGAATTATGAATTGGCTGGCGCGAAGGCACGAAAGCTATATTCTGCTTGGTATGGTTTTGTGCGTCGTCATTGCTTCGCTAACGCTCGCAATGACGTTGCATGAAAGCCGCGCCAGCCAATTCATAATTCCTAATTCCTAATTCTTAATTTGTTAACGCCGTTTTCCGTAACGACCTTCACCGTATAAACTCCTGTCTGCAACGTTTGAGGAATGGTGAAAGAAGTTGCGTTGACGCTATTGTTAGCATAAACCGTTCTGCCCAAAGCATCGTAAACTGCGATTTGCCGTACAGGAACGGAAGCGTTGACGCAGAGATTGCCATCCCGACTGTAAACCGTTGTTTTTGAAGCCATAGTGTTGTTCAAGCCAAGCGGAGAGCGGTTAATGTAAATCTCGAAACGGTCATTTACAGGACTACCAGCCTGATTCAGGGAAAAATCGTAGGTAACAAGATTTTTTCCTGTCAGATCGACGTTTTTGTTTTCAACCTTGTCGGTAAAGATAATTTCAGCATCATAGCTGTCCATTCCGCTAAAACTTAGCGTGATAACTCCATCGTAAGTGGTGGTTATACCCAGCGGAACTGTTATCTCGTCGGCATGGATGATATTTGCGCCAACTGCCGTCGATCCTTCGGTCGATTCCTTGAGAGTGTAAATATCGGGTACTCTGCTGATTGCAGGAAACAGTTTTCTTGCGTCGCTGTTTCCCAGCATGATTTGTCCGTTTTCGCGGTCGGCAATGAACGTCCTGACGGAAAGTCCTGAATGAGAGGCAACAATATCTAACTTATCTAACGGACTGGCTGATGATTGCAGTGCGCCAACGCTGCTTGACGAAATATCCGGCAAATTAAATGTCAGTTCGGCTTCGCTGTCGTTGCTGTTTTCATCTCTCTGTACTATAAATGATTGTAATGGTACAATCAGTCCGCCAAGATTTTCATCAATATTTATGCTTCCCCATGGGGAGCCTGTTTCTGAATTGTATCCGGCAAATCCTGCGCCAGTCCATATCATATAGTTTCCAGCTATTTTACCGGAATTTCCTGTTTGCAGCGCGTCGAAGTCTATGGTTTTCATAAACGGATTGGCGGCTAATGCAAAAGGCGAAGTTCCATATCCGGAATCGTCTCCAAACGAAACAGTTTTAGAAACCAAAGCCGCGACGGGCAACTGTCCCGTAATAGCAATTGTTTCTTCCGAAAAAGGCTTTGAACTGGCGACGCCTTCTCCATCTTCTTTCAAATTATTGTCGGCATATAAAGCAAATCCCTGTCCGTAAGGAAGTTCAGTATCTCCAGAGGAATAGTTTTTCCATCCCGCCTGATTGCCTTCAATTTCAAATTTACTGATAAAGGTGTATCTGTCAGGAAGATAAAAACTTCTCGCAGTAATGTCTTCTAAAGGCATGGAAAGCATATACCAGCGGTCGCCCGACAGATTGCCATATTTAACAGTAGCGGAATTGCTCGTAATGAAGTTTTGCCCGCCTGTTTCGGCTCCCGATTCAAAAGCTATGTTGTTGATATATACTTTTTGGCTTAATTCGGGATAAATGCCGTTAGCGTTCTTTTCAATAACTATGTCGTTGAAAATGAAAGGACGGTTGCCATTGTTCCAGTTGGCGGCATTGTTCCAGTCGGCGTCGGCTGTTCCTTTCCATACGGGAGTTCCCGTAAATTCATTCAAAAGAAACTGATTGATTTCCAAACACCACTTGGTCAAATCCTGAGTAATTTCAAAACGATAGGTTGTAAACGGTTGCGGCGAAGCAATATCAAATTGAAGCATCATGGGATTGTTAGCCTGTATGTCGCAGTTTAAATCTCCGCGCCATCCTAATTTATAGGGGAACGGAAAATGACATTCACTCTGTTCGTCCAATACAGTCCATTCTGCATCGCCTTCGTTTTTGCCTGAAAGTTTCCATCCAAACGGGGTGCGATCAGGATTATTGTTACTTGAAAGAGCATAGCTGCCCACCGTAACGGCATCAGGGAATGTGTATTCAAAACTCATTCCAGTCATTCCGGGAGTTCCATTGTTTTCTTCGCCCGTAACTTCTCCTACTGCCTTGCCTGGTTCTATATTCCACCTGTTATTCCATTTACTGAAAATAGAATGAATATCTCCGTAGTTGCCTTTCGACGAGTACCTGAAATTAGGATCTGTATAGGCAGTTTCCCAAGCCTGGTCTCCTGTGAGCAATGGAGCGAGTTCAGAAAACAAGTCTGGCGGATAATGGTGATAATTGTTGATATAAGCGCGGCGCGGCGTTCCGAACAGTTGCCATTCGGCGATGCGAGCATCTGTTCCCGTTACGGTTATACGGAACAATTTAAGTCCCTCGTCTCCATTGTCTCCGCTTTGGTCAATGCCATAGAAATAGAAATCGTCGTCGTCCATAAGAAATGGCGGAACAGGAAACGGATCGTCGGCAGGAGTAATAATTATGTCCTGATCATTTTCGTCTTTTCCCCATACTGCATTGTTGGGATAAACCATTGAAGGAGGAATTGTTTTCCATTCTTCCGACCCTTCCTTTTTGTATTCGACAAGCACATTGTCGGCTCCGGTAACTTTAAGTCCGTATCCGCTAAGGGCAATTTTGTATTTCAGTTCCACTTCAATAGTAGCTGAACCTCCGCTGACAACATATTCCGTAGAAAGATCCCTGTCGAACAGTTTTTGCAGGTTACTGCTTGATGTAAGAGGCGATTCGTTAAGGGATACAATCATATTCGAAAAACTCCAAGGAGAAATTTTCGCAAACACCTGCGAAACAGAGCATAACATACTGCATATAAATAATGCAGCAAAACATTTTTTAGATAAAAGAATATCTTTCATGATAAATGCGTTTTTTAATGGCGTTTATGAAATTAATCTTTTATTCTTTGGCGTCTGTTGCGTTGCGTTTTCTTCCAAAAACGTAAACACCATACGCCAAGCCAAGTGCAATAATCCAATAATTAGCGTCGCCTACCGGCGCGTCGAGCGCTTCTTCCGAACCGGGACGTGTTCCGTCGCCGCCAGGAATAATTCCACCGTTATTACCGCTTTCGCCACTCCGGAGACCGGACTGCGAAGCTGCCGAAGATCTGTTCCCAAATCTGTTTTGAGAACGATCCGTACCCCAAACATCTGCTGCAAAACATTGCATTGCAGGAAACGTAAGCATCAAGGCGGCTAATGTTGATGCCACCCAAAATCTGACTGTTTTTTGATTGTTCATGATTCAAATAAATTTAGTTGTTATTAAAATAATGGGATACGCAAAACAATTACGCCTTGCGCATCCCGCGTTTTATTTATCGTATAACGGTTTTTACCCGTTCCGCGCCCGCTTTAACAATATAAAATCCGGGTTCAAGAGTGAAATGCGTCTCTTTGGTTTGCTTAATAAGCGAACCGTTTGCCGCATAAACGTATATCGTTTCATTAGCTGCCGCAGCAACTGAAACTTCCTTCCCTGAAATGGTTATAGCAGGTTTGAGGGTCTGGGGAGCAGAGAAGCCGACGTTAGATTTATAAGTAGCGCTTACTGTAATATCTTTTGTTGGCATAACGAATGTGGTAGTTTCGCTGGAAGCATCGTCAAATGTTACATCGGCGCTTGTCCATGCATCAAATTCATAACCTTCGGGAGCTGCGTTGGCAGTGACGGTTACGGTTTCGCCGCCATTGGCTTGAGCGTAATTTGCTGTTCCGTTTGCTACTGTAATAAAGTAGGGAGTAATTCTCTGAAAAATAGCTCCATAAGCTCCAGCCCAATTTCGGCAGGTTCCTTTTTCCAATTGACTTCCTCCGCTTTTCCACCATGCATAATTTCCGTTGTATATAACCGCTTGTCCTTCTTTGGCTGGTCCTCCTTCAACTTGTTGTCCTTCTCCAATTTCTATAAACCATTTATCAATCAGTTCTTCACCACTTACCAGTGAGGATTGTGTGAAACCCAAAAGTGACCAGTCGCCTGCACTCAAATTTTGCAGTTTAAGATCTTCGCTTAACACTGTTTCTCCTGTCATTTTTCCTGCAAGGAAAGCTTTGTTGTAAATGATATAGCCATCGGCGTTATTTCCCGAAAAACAGAACAGCTGGGTTTCTTTGTCAGGATTTGCTCCTCCCCAATCTATTCCAATTTCACTGCCATCAGGTTTGCTAACATCCCATGTTCTTATGCCATCGCCTCCGCAATCCCAGTTTATGATATACCAAATAGCTTTGTCGCCGGTATTTTCACTTGAAACAGGCAACAAAACAGTCGCATCATCAGCGCTTTTGTAAGTAGCGCTTACGGTAACATCTTTTGCTGGCATAATGAAAGTTGTCGTTTTGCTGACGGCATTGGCGAATGTTACGTCGTCGCTTGTCCATGCGTCAAATACATAGCCTGATGGAGCTTCATTGGCAGTGACGGTAATGGTTTCGCCAGTCAGGGCTTCTTCCACATTAGCTGTTCCATTTACTACTGTTACAGAGTATTTGGAGACAGGAATATTACCAGATACATACCGGAATGTGATAACATTGGCTCCACCCCAGCCGGATTGAGATGCACCCCACTGCATACTACCGTTATTCCACCATCCGCCGTTACCGTCCTTATAAGCCGTTATACAGCCTTTACCTTCGACGTCTCTACCTTCCACCACTTCGCCTTTTTCTCCCCACCATATAAACCATTTGTAGATTAAAGGTTCATTATCGGCAGGAGGAAGTAACGAATAGGCTATATAACTCCAGAGTTTACCTGTGTTTTGCAGTTTAAGATCCCTGTCCAAAACAATTGAGCCGCTTTCAGTCGGTACGGTACATCCTCTCAGATAAGCCTTGTTGTAGATCTCATAACCATCTTCATTGTTTCCGACAAAACAGAAAAGATATTCATTCAGTTTTTCGTTTTCCAAATTGTCGGAAACCCATAAACCACCTTCCAGCCGCCATTCATGAATAGGCTTGCCGTCCCAAAAAATATGATACCATACAGCTCCTTCGCCAGTATTCGTGCTTGCAAAAATTGGAGGATTAGTTCCTGCCAATACTTTCATACTAATTGCTAATAAAGCGAATCCCAAAATAAAAAAAATCTTTTTCATAAAAAATAAATAAATTAGTTGTTAAAAAACATATAAAATAAAATTATAAATTGCAATGTTGCTACCTCACCCCCCAGCCCCTCTCCAAATGGAGAGGGGAGAGTGAGGGATTGTTTTATGGCACGGTTGTAGATACGGGGCGCTTCCCGTAGAGACGCTCAATTTGAGCATCTCTACAAAATGCAGGCGACCGACGCGCATTTTGTCCGCAAGGCAACACCATGCGCTATTGCGCATCGCTCTTTCAGAGCTTTTTAAATTTCCTATTTGCACTACATCCACCATAATTCCTAATTCTTCGCTATTCTGTCAATACCATTTTCTTTGTATCTATCAGTCTATTGTCTGTCAGCAGGGAATAGTGGTATATTCCCGCTTGCAGGGAAGCAGCTTCGATGGTTACGCTTCCCTCTCCCTTACCGGAGAGAGGAAGAATCTTAACTATTCTGCCTGAAGCGTCGGTCACGACTATTTGCGCCGAAAGAACGCCTGAAGGCAACGAATAGCGTATAACGGTCGACTGACTGAACGGATTAGGAAAATTCTGCTGTAAGGAAGCCGGATCAGAAGTAACGGTTTCGTTGCCTGTCGGCTGGTTTTCCTCTGCGTTTCCGCTTCTCAATCCGATTGATTTGCTGTCGGTTCCCAGCAACAGACTTACCAAATCGCTTAACTGATCTATTTTGCGCTGCTGCGAAACAAAATCGTCTTTAAGTTCAGCAAGCTCGTCTTTCAAAGAAGCAATTGCAGCGTCCTTTGCGTCGTTTTGTTCGCTAAGTTCCTGCACCGCTTTCACCAAAGGAACAACAAATTCCGAATAGCGCAAGCCATACAAACCTTTGCCGTTTTTGTCGGCGTCCACCCCGCTGAAATCATAACCGATACTTTGAGCGGCTTTTTCCACGTCCTGTGCCACAAAACCTGTGAGCAGCTGTTTTTGCCGTTCTTCCCTTGCCGCTTTTTCCGTTTCCCTTTCTTCGGCGCCGAGTATATTCAGGCTGTCGCTTTTTTCTTTTCTGTCGCCATAGATGATTTTATCGGCGGCGTCCAAATCAAGATTGTACGTAACCGGCTGCAACAGATTGATAAAATCAAGACCCGGAACATTAGCTCTAATATTTTTCTTTATTCGGGCATCAGAAACGTTTGACCAAGCGGCATATCCGCCAATGCTGGTTACGCTGCTGTTG
>JAIRPX010000002.1 GCA_031256775.1 Dysgonamonadaceae bacterium | reverse complement strand
GTCCGTCTTACCAGAAAAAACATCATTGCAATTTCCGCCGCCGCTGCGGCGCTTGTTGTGATAATTGCCGGTTTAATTATTAGTAATTCATCAAATAAATCTGATATGTTTACGCCTATTGTTGAATTTCACAACGAAGCGTTTCCTGTAAAAATTATAGCGACTGCTACAGCGGAAACCGCATTTGACGGCAGTCCGCGCATGATAGAAACAAACAATTACATTGGGGACGTGATAGGAGATTTTGGTGCTAAACTGGACGGTGCTTTTTCCGACTGTGATGTTCGTATCGAAATTGAAAGCGACCGGTTCATAAAAAAATCGCAGATTGAAACGCGGTTAAAATCAAATAATGATGTGGAAATATTTCCGCGCATAAATTATAATTATGTTGAACTTGGCAAACTAAAACAGCCGCTTGTAGAAAACATAACATTCAAATTATTTGTAAATAATAAATTAAAAAAAGAAACCGCGCAGACAGTAACGTTTCACAGTTTAAATGAAGTTCCTTTTTTGGAAGTTTCGCGTCATGATAATGAAACGCTGAACAGTTATCATTATATGTTTGCGGCAATGGTAAATGAAGACCATCCGCTTATTGATACTATTTTACGCGAGGCGCTTCAATCCGGCGCAATAAATCATATTTTAGGCGCAAAATATAATGTTTTTGCGGGTTATCAGGATATTGATGAAAATGGAGACAGGGAATATGAAGTAATTAGTCAGGTGTTTGCTGTTTGGTATGTACTTCAATCTCATAATATACGCTATTCAAATATTACCAGAACATCAACAGAATCGGAATATATCGCAACTCAGTATGTGCGAAGCATAGAAGAATCGTTTGCAAACACGCAGTCAAACTGCGTAGACGGCAGCGTGCTATTTGCAAGCATTCTTCGTAAAATTGGAATTGATACTTTTCTGGTAATCATTCCGGGACATATGCTTGCCGGATTTTATATTGACGAAAATCACAAAACTCCATTTTTTATTGAAACTACAATGCTTGGAAACGAAGATATTACAAAATATGGGAAAAAACGCGGCGTGGAAGTTTCTTTGGATTTGTTTTTTGACGCGCTAAAAAGCGGAAATGAAACCGTTGCTAATACAGATAAAGATGACTTTATCATCATTGACATTGCTCAATGCAGAAAAGCAGGAATACGTCCTGTCCGGAGAGAATAAATCTTATTGATAGGAGTTTTTTATGAACACAAACTTTGTCAACATTATCAAGCGTATCATTGCCGAACAAGGCGATGATATTCTGGCAAATCCGCAGCGCTTAAAAGGCTATGTTGCCGATTATGCGGCGGCGGAGAGCAAGGCTGAACGGCTTGCCTTTGGGCGCTGTATTGAGGCGGGCGCTTACAACGAACTGAAAGACGCGCCGGACGCTGCGGCAAGGCAGGCGGTAAAAGCGGCGCTGGCGCAGCGTGTCCATAGCAGCGAAGGCTTGGATTTGGCGCTCTGCAATGACGCGCTTGACGCGCTGGAAGCGGGACTGATTGAAGTAAAACCGCTCTGCCAAAAATGCGGCAAAGAATTGCAGGAAGGCTGGAAGATGTGCCCATTCTGCGGGACGGCGCAAACAGCGGCAGTGCCTGTGGCAAGCGCGGAATCCGTGTCGAATTCAGCGCCGGAAACAACGCTTGTTACGCCAATGTCCAATGCGGCTGCAAGTGCAGTAACAACCGCGTCTGCAAAAAAACATACACTTCGTAATTTGTGGATAGTGGTGGCTGTACTGATAGTGGCAGCAATTGGAATAGATATTGCCGTTAAGTATCCTTACGTTCAACTTAGTAATAATGATGAAATTATTTTTAGACAGATTGAAAACAATGACGAACTAACGGACAACCTTGCACTCACACTACGCGATGTCAAAGTAACACAAAAATTCATAAAAAAGAATTTTCCTAAATTCGATTTTGAGGAACACGGCCATGTAACCGATGACTACAGAAACGAACTCTTGGTAAAAGAGTTTAATTCTAGTCCGAATTATCTGTCGATTTCTTTAGACAACTTCTTTGGAATAGCGGGAAAATCTGCAGTTTTCGCCTGGTTGGCTGTACCAGGAAAAATAGGAGAAGAAGGTAGAATATACGATTATGATTTTAATATAAACCACACATTTTCCGACAAATCAGGATTTTGTTACTGCTCAACAAGATTATACACAAACATATCGAATCGTGATAGGGATAGGGGTAGAAGAATAGAAAGTATCCACTTAGAGAAGGAGAGTTTAGGCAACATCTCATTTTGGAGTATTGTTTGGTATAAGCCTGATTCCCATATCTCCGAAAAAGAACGAATTACACTTCTCAAAAGTTTTTTCAATGAGCTGCGCTATACAGTCGTTTACAGAAAATTTGCGCGGGATTTTTTGAAAGATGTATACATAGGAATAGGTTTATATCAAGTAAAAGACATCGTTGACTGGTATAAATAAAGGTAAAGTAGAGTATGAAAGCAAAAACCATTTCAACGATTAACGAATTATTCGCTATCATTAATGAATACAGCGATAACAGTTTTTATTTTCGCGGTGAAAATAAACATCATGGTAAAACTGCGTGTTTGCCTGCCCGTTTGAGAAGTCCAGGGAGTCACGATGATGCCATTGAAAGTGAATGGATAGAACAAAAACTGGAAGAATTGGGAATAGGGTCTCTTTATACTCCAGTTACCGTAGATAGTTGTGAAAAAATACTCACGGATTTCTTTGCAAATTCTTATTACTGGTCAATTATAAAGTATGGTGAAGAAAAATTTGAAGCTATAATGAAGCATTATGCTCCGGATTTTAAAGCTTTGGATAGAATAACAGGAAATAGTAATGCGGAGTATTATTCACAGTCTTTCTCATCCTCATACTTAGATATTACATCAGATATAATGGTGGCTTTACATTTCGCTTGTTCAGAGAATTACTTCTCAACTGTAACCGAAAATATAAAATCACTTGAACAAGAAAAACTGGATAATGGTTATCTTTTTGTTTTTGACCTAAGAGAAATTGATAAATCAGAATATCTTAAATTGGTTTCTTATCCAAGTTACTCATATATTTCTAAAGAAAAAACAACCGACAAATTATATTTTCAGTCTTTCGACAGAATAACACATCAGCGCGGTGCATTTTTAGTTCCAAAGAAAAAGAAAGAAGGCAATAAATACACAACAGATTATGAAAAACTAAAAAAAGAGATAGAAAAATATACTCATGTAACAATTACTATAGCAAATACATTAAAAAAGGAACTTTACGATATCTTTGGGAAAGAACAAGGGTTGGAGTATTATTTCCCTAAAATTTGTTGTGCATTTCCTACTGAAAATAATAAAGTTCGAAAAGCGTATGAAGAGCTAAAGTCTATTGCACTTTTGGAAAAGAAAGAATAACACATGAACACAAACTTTGTCA
>JAIRPX010000297.1 GCA_031256775.1 Dysgonamonadaceae bacterium | reverse complement strand
TTTCTGGCAAAGAAACTCTGATAAAAAATAACAGTAAAATAATGGGGCGTGGTTATTTTACGTTCCTTGTATTTGATAATGAGAATGAAGTAAATGAAATCATTTATCATTATTCCATATGGTTTTTTACAACGTCATTACGAAAGCGAAGCCTGAAGCAATCCATAAAAAAAACAAAAACTAAAAAAAAGTATCAAATCAGTTTTTACTGTTGATACAGCCTCTTATCAATTTAATCAATTCTTCTACGGCGTTTTCCTCCGGTATATTCTTCATTAAGCACTCTTTACCCTTATACAGGCTGACTTTGCCCTTTCCCGCGCCCACATATCCATAATCGGCGTCAGCCATTTCGCCCGGACCATTAACAATACAGCCCATAATCGCGATTTTTAAGCCTTTCAGGTCTGCCGTTGCCTGCTTTACTTTTCTGATAGCTGTCTGCAAGTCAAACAGGGTGCGTCCGCAACTTGGACATGAAATATATTCGGTTTTGCTGATTCGCCTGCCTGTAGCCTGTAGAATATTAAAACTGCATGTAACAGTTTGTTGAGATGAAACAGCATATTCTTGATTCGTTAACCAGATGCCGTCGGCAAGCCTGTCAAGAAAAAAGAAACCACAGTCGGTCGCTGATTTTATCTGGAAAGATTCCGGATTCTGCTCCTGATACGACTGCTTAACAATTACAGGATTAAATATGCCGCGACTTCTTAACAGGTAAACAAGAGCTTTCTGTTCATAGATATGATGGTTTTCAGATTCGACAATCAGGATTGTCTGAGCTTTTTCTTTCAAAACAGTGAAAAATTCCTCATCACATTCCGAATAAGACAGACGTAAAAATTGAATGGATTGATCATATTTTTTCCAGTCTTCTTTTTCTTTTATGGTAAAAAGGGGATAACAGTTTTTAGCAGGCGTAAAAGAAGAAAAATCAACAATTTTATTTATGTTTTCCGGTAAATCACAACATTTCCCTGAATAAATAAAATCGGGAATTAGCTCTCTTTCCAAATCTTCTATAGCCAAATAATCGGAAATAACTACCGGAACATTATCGCCGCCGATGTTGCCCACTGCTACGGATTTACCTATAACATCATTTTTTGATATTGCAGGAACAGTTTTTAAAATAGGCAACTGTTCTTTTTCTATGACATAGTCTGTTAACAGGCGGGCAACCGGAATTTCAGCTTCAGGAGCTTCGCTCAGCGAAACGCGAATCGTGTCGCCAATACCTTCCAGAAGTAACGTTCCAATACCAACAGACGATTTTATTCGTCCTTCTTCGCCATCGCCTGATTCGGTAACTCCAAGATGCAGGGGAAATTTCATCCCCTCGCTGTCCATTTGTCTGACAAGCAGTCGTACTGTTTCAACCATCATAAAGGTATTGGAAGCCTTAATGGAAATGACTGTGTTATAGAAATTTTCTTCCACGCAAATACGCAGAAATTCCATGCACGATTCAACCATTCCTTCGGGTGTATCTCCATAGCGGCTCATAATACGGTCAGACAGCGAGCCGTGATTCACTCCAATCCTGATAGCCGTACCGTTTTCCCTGCATATAGAAAGAAAGGGTAAAAAGCGCTCGCGAATTTTGCGGAGTTCAGATTCATATTCTTCGTCTGAATATTCAAAAGTCTGAAACGTTTTGACGGGGTCGGCAAAATTTCCAGGATTTATGCGCACTTTTTCAACAATAGATGCAGCCGTATTTGCGGCTTTGGGATTAAAATGAATATCGGCAACTAAGGGAACAGAATAACCCAAACTGTGTAAACCGTTCCGGATATTACGCAAATTTTCGGCTTCCCTGACTCCCTGAGCTGTCAAACGTACATATTCGCCGCCAGCTTCTATTATGCTTATACACTGTCTGACGCATCCTTCTGTGTCTAAGGTTGACGTATTGGTCATTGACTGTAGCCGAATGGGATTTTCTCCTCCCATCGGAACTGTTCCAACGGCAACAACCGAAGATTTTCTCCGTTTATAATGGAAAATATTGTCCACTCAATTTGTTTTGAATTTGAACTTTACAGACGACAGTTCATCATTAGCCTTTACAATTTTATTTTTCAGCTGTTCTTTATAATCAGCTAATTTTATTTGCAGGCTTTCGTCTTTTGTTGCTAAAATCTGTACGGCAAGAATGGCGGCATTTGTTGCGCCATTAATACCGACCGTTGCCACCGGTATACCTGGCGGCATCTGTACAATAGACAATAAGGCGTCCATTCCATCTAACGAAGAATTTACAGGTACGCCTATAACAGGCAAAACAGTCATTGCAGCAATTACGCCAGGCAAGTGTGCAGCCATTCCTGCGGCGGCAATAATCACTTCAATTCCCCTGTTTTTGGCGCCTTTGGCAAACTGCTCCACTTCAACCGGCGTACGGTGTGCCGACAAAGCGTGCATCTCGAAAGGGATCTCAAATTCGTCGAAAATTTGAGCGGCTTTTTCCATAATGGGAAGATCTGAAACGCTTCCCATTATGATACTTGCTACCGGTTTCATGAATTTATTTGCCAATAAAATCGCGATATGCAGAAGCCGTCAGCAAATTATCCAGCTGACCAGCATCCTTGACCGCTATTTTGATAATCCATCCTTTGCCATACGGATCGGAATTGACTAATTCAGGAGCATCTTCCAATGCGGCATTAACTTCCAGCACTTCGCCTTCCACAGGCATTAAAAGATCTGAAACAGTTTTAACGGCTTCTATTGAGCCAAATACTTCATTTTGAGATATTGTTTCTCCTTCTGTGGTTACATCCACAAAAACAATTTCACCCAACTGATCCTGCGCATAATCGGTTATACCTACGTATGCTTCGTTATTTTCTACTCTAATCCACTCATGATCATTGGTGTACTTTACATTTTCCGGAAATTCCATAAATTTTTTTTTAATATTTATATTATCTTGATTTTAGAAAGTGCAAAGGTAAGGAAAAACGAAAAAAAATAATGTGAAAAACGAAATTATTTGCATAATCTCATGAGATTTATGGTTGTTTTTTAAAAATTAACAAACACGAAAACTTTACAGATTATATTTGCCTGCAATTTATACTCTGCACGGTATGGTTTTATATAACGTCATTGCGAAGGCGAAGCCTGAAGCAATCCAGTAAAAACTGAAAACTGTACTCTGCACGGAATGGTTTTATACAACGTCATAGCTCCGCCGCAGGCGGCTCGCAATCCAGGAAAATTTTTATCCGTTTGTGTTGAATCTGAAAATTTCATGCTATCTTTGCTGCCGAATTTTAATAATTGTATGACAAATATTTCGTTAACGGCGAAGAAAAAAAATTCATTGCAAATATGAAAATACTTATAACTGGCGCAAAAGGCTTTGCAGGAAAAAATCTTGTTGCGGAACTTCGCAATCAGGGTTATACTGATTTACTTGAATATGATATTGATACAAAACCGGAGCTGCTGGACGAATACACGCGGGAATGTGAGTTTGTTTTCCATTTGGCAGGCGTAAATCGACCTCAAAATCCGGAAGAATTTATGACAGGTAATTTCGGTTTTACTTCCAACCTGCTGGAAAAATTAAAGAATAACGGAAATAAATCGCCAATTTTAATAACATCTTCCACGCAGGCAGCTTTGGATAATCCCTACGGGAAAAGCAAAAAAGCGGGCGAAGATTTGCTTTTTCAATATGGCATGGAAAACAGTGTGAGAGTGTTTGTTTACAGGTTGCCTAATGTGTTCGGCAAATGGTGTCGCCCGAATTACAACAGTGCTGTTGCTACTTTTTGTCACAATATTGCCAATGATTTACCTATTCAGGTAAATGATCCGAATGTGGAAATGAATCTGGTTTATATTGACGACGTGGTCAATTCTTTTATCGAAAAATTAAACATTCCATATTTTCAAAATAATAATATGGGATATTTTGAGACTATCAATCCTGTTTACACCATAAAACTGGGCGAAATTGTTGATTTGCTGTATCAGTTCAAAGAAAGCAGAAACAGCCTGCAAATTCCGGATATGGGCGACGAGTTTACAAAGAAACTCTATTCCACATATTTAAGTTATTTGCCAAAAGATAAATTCAGTTATCCGCTGAAAATGAATATAGATGATCGTGGATCATTTACAGAATTTCTGAAATCGCCTGACAGAGGACAGGTTTCTGTAAATATTTCCAAACCGCATATTGTCAAGGGCAATCACTGGCATCATACAAAAAATGAAAAATTTCTGGTAGTCAGCGGTAAAGGAGTAATTCGCTTCAGGAAAGCAGATTCAGAGGAAATTATAGAATATTTTGTTTCGGGAGAAAAACTGGAAGTGGTCGATATTCCTGTTGGTTATACGCATAATATTGAAAATCTGGGTGATACTGATATGGTAACGATTATGTGGGTAAATGAAATATTTAATAAGGATAAACCTGATACATGCTTTTTAAAAGTATGAATAAATGGATGAAAAAATAAATAAATGAAAAAATTAAAAGTAATGACTGTTGTTGGCACACGTCCGGAAATCATACGGCTGGCGTGCGTGCTGAAAAAATTAGATCAATCGGAAGCGATAGAACACGTTTTGGTTCATACGGGACAAAATTATGATTATGAGCTTAATGAAGTGTTTTTTGAAGATTTGGAACTTCGCCATCCCAATTATTTCCTCAATGCAGCCGGACAAAATGCAACTGAAACGGCTGGACAAATCCTGATAAATATTGACGCTGTTTTGGAAAAAGTAAAGCCCGACGCCTTTCTGGTTCTTGGCGATACAAACTCCTGCCTGTGTGCCATTGCTGCAAAGAAACGGCATATTCCGATTTTCCACATGGAAGCTGGCAATCGCTGTTTCGATCAGCGGGTGCCGGAGGAAAGCAACCGGAAAATTGTTGATCATATCAGTGATATAAACCTTACTTACAGCGATATAGCGCGAGAATACCTGCTGTCGGAAGGTTTGCGCCCCGACCGTATTATCAAAACAGGCAGTCCAATGTTTGAAGTGTTGCATACGTATTTGCCCAAAGTAGAAAAATCGACTGTACTCAACCGGTTAAAATTAGAAAAAGGCAGTTATTTTGTTGTTTCTGCACACAGGGAAGAAAATATTGCTTCTGAAAAAAACTTTTTCAATCTGGTAAAAATACTTAATGACATAGCAGAAACATACAATTTGCCGTTAATTGTTTCCACACATCCGCGTACCCGCAAGATGATAGAAAAACATAATATACAGTTTCATAAAAACATAAATTTGATGAAACCGATGGGATTGAGCGATTATATGTCACTGCAAATCAACGCAAAAGCCGTACTCTCCGATAGCGGAACAATCAGCGAAGAATCGTCAATCCTGAATTTCCGCGCCTTAAATATACGCGAAGCGCATGAGCGTCCGGAAGCAATGGAAGAAGCAAGTGTTATGATGGTAGGGCTTAATCCGGAAAGAGTGATGCAGGGATTAAGGCAACTGCAACAGCAAAAAACAGACGCAGAACGCAACTTTCGCCCTGTTGCCGATTATTCTATGCCCAATGTGAGCGACAAGGTAGTCAGAATTATTTTGTCATATACTGATTACGTAAAGCGGGTAGTATGGGGGGAAACTATATGAACATTATAGAATCCATACAAAAACGCAGGTCTGTTCGCACTTATTCGGGAGAACCGTTGAATGGCGACCATATTGCTCAAATTGAGCAGTTTATCAAACAAACACAAGCGCCTTTCGGAGTGAAAGCGCGGATAGAATTGGTCAGTATTCATTCGAGCGGAGAGCCTGTAAAATTAGGTACTTACGGCTGGGTTAAAGGCGCTTGCGAATATCTCGCACTGATTTACGAAGAATCGCCATTTGCCGAAACTGCTGCAGCTTACTGGTTTGAGCAAGTCGTTTTGTTTTGCACAAGTCTGGGATTGGGAACTTGCTGGCTTGGAGGCTCTTTCAGCCGTAGCGATTTTAAAAAACAGATTAGCCTGAAACCCAATGAAAAATTAAAAATAGTATCCCCTGTTGGTTATGCAAGCGACAAAAAACGGTGGTTTATGGAAAAAATAGTTGTGAATGCCGATAAACACCATAATAGCCGTAAACCTTTCGGTGAAATTTTTTTCGATAAGGATTTCAATAATCCGTTGACTGAAATAAAAGCAGGAGCTTACGCCAAACCTTTGGAAATGCTGCGATTAGCTCCTTCGGCAAACAATAAGCAAGAATGGCGTGCGGTATTGGAAAACAATATCCTCCATTTTTATAAAGCTCCATATATAATATTCGATTCGATAGATATTGGTATTGCGCTTTGCCATTTTGAATTAACTTGCAGGGAGTTAGGCATAGAAGGAAAATTTGAAATATTGGATATTTTTCCGAAAAATGAAAAATTAAAGTATGTAATTTCCTGGATTTAGAAAAAATAATTTACCTTTGCACTTGAAAATTAAATAAATAGTATGGCAAATTATCAAAATAACAGTATTTTTAATACAATTGCGCCTGTTACAAAAAATATACTTATAATCAACTTTATTATTTGGGTTGGATGCTATATGACAAAAGCAAACACGGCGGTTTTTCACCTTGCCGACATGCTTGGACTGCATTTTTTTTCTGCAAGAGGGTTCAATATTTTCCAGTTGATAACATACATGTTTACCCACGTAGATTCTTTACATCTGTTTTGCAACATGTTCGCTTTGTTCATGTTTGGAAGCGTTGTTGAAAGAACATGGGGAACAAAACGCTATTTAATATATTATTTTACAACAGGAATAGGAGCCGGACTTGTTCAGATGCTTGTATGGTACATACAGATTATGAATGACGCCATACCCATTTTTTACGTTGACTTTTTAGTTACAATAGGAGCTTCCGGAGCTGTTTTCGGATTACTGCTGGCTTTTGTCATAATGTTTCCAAATGCTCCGCTATATTTAATGTTTATACCTGTTCCTATAAAAGCCAAATATATGGTTGCAGGATACGGAATTATTGAATTGATTTACGGCGTATCAAACCGTTCTGGCGATAATATAGCTCATTTCGCTCATTTGGGCGGTATGCTGTTTGGCATAATACTGATTTTATATTGGCAAAAAAATTATATCCATTATCGCCCCGGCTGGCTCTATAACACGGTTTCCAAACTTTGGAAAAGGAAAAAAAAGATGAAAATCAAATACAAACGACCGGAAACAGACTGGGAATATAATGCGCGCAAGCAGACAGAAAATAAAGATATAGACCGCATTTTAGACAAGATTAAATGTTCGGGTTACAACAGTTTAAGCGATGACGAGAAAAAAAAACTTTTTGATTTCGGCAAGAAATAAATGGGGAAAATAAAAAAAATACTGGGCATAATTTTAGCTGCAATAAGTTTTATTACGCTATCTGTCTTGCTTGTATCGTCTTTCTCAGACAGAATATCTCCTTACACATTGAGCTGGCTGCCGTTTTTTGGCTTATTTTTTCCTTTCATTCTGTGTCTAAATATTTTAGTATTTGCAACTGTATTGTTATTCAGGAAATGGAAACTGGCACTGCTCTTTTTAATTGTTTTCGCTGTATGCTGGAACTCAATTCATACATATTTTCCAATTCATTCACAAACGGAAAAAATTCCTGAAAGTTGCATTAAATTGCTATCCTACAATGTAATGCGTTTTGAATACCTGAAGAAGCATACAGAAAAGGATCCTAATGCAATTGTTAAATATATTGTCGATTGCGATGCAGATATTATCTGTATTCAGGAATACGGCACTTCTGCCAACAGCAAAAAAGACTTGAATGATACAGATCTGATAAAAGCTTTCCGGTCAACTCCTTATTATCATATAGAACGCCTGAAACCTTCTCATTCGGAACGAACTTATGGACTTGCTATTTTTTCCAAATTCCCGATTCTGAAAATAAAAAAAGTTCCATACGACAGTCAGTACAATGGCTCTTTCGTTGCAGAACTTGATATTAACGGTAAAAAAGTCACTTTAATTAATAATCATCTGGAATCAAATAAATTATCGCATGAAGAACGTACAGGTTATTATAGTTTGACGAGCGACATCAATGACATCAACAAGGAAAAATTAGAAAATTTTACGCACGCAATGTACCGCCGTTTGATGCCCGCCTATAAAACACGGGCTGTTCAGGCGCAGATTGTTTCCAAAATTGTCAAGGAAAACAAAAATCCATACATAATTGTTTGCGGCGATTTCAATGATACGCCGGTTTCATACGCGCGACACAAAATAAAAGGCGATCATCTTAACGACGCTTTTGTGGATAGCGGAAACGGTATGGGAATTACTTTTAACAAATATCGTTTCCTTTTTAGAATTGATTATATCCTGCACAGTAAAAATATTAAAGCATATAACTGCACAACGGGCGCTTTGAAAAATTCCGATCACTATCCAATACAGACATATTTTGAACTGAAATGATATTTTTATCGAAAAAAAAACCGTATTTTGTCGAAATTTATCATCAGTTTAACGATTTACACTTGTCGAACAATCTTTTTCAAGCTAAATTTGCACCCTAAACTTAAAAAATAAAAAGTATGAAAAAAATTGTTTTCGGAGTAATTGTCATCATGGCAGGAACATTTCTTTTAGTGTATAATTTAGGATTCCTTGAAAATTATTTTAAAATTGTTTTTTCCTGGGAATCGCTTCTAATTGCGCTGGGAGCTATTCAGATAGCAGACAAGCGTCCTCAACGCAAGAATTTCGGTATAATCCTCGTTCTTGTGGGTTTAGCCTTTTTATTGCCGAAAATAGCGGCGCTGGCGGCTCCCGAACTACTGTCGGGCATTAAAAATATGAGAGGATTTATCCTGTCGATTTTTATCATTGCGTTGGGCATTTATTTTCTTTGCAGATCTTCCGGTAAAAATTTCTTTCCTCATTTTGCCCGTCATCATGGAGGATGCCATCATGGAAGACGTCATCAATACGATACGGAAAATACGGATCAGCCGCCTTTCTGGAAAAAAAAAGATTTTTGCGGGGGATATAACAGGGAAGAATTTGAGTCTATGTCTTTTTCCAGTATCTCTGTCAACGACTCAGGCTATATCAAACGCGATTACGCATTTTCTGCATCCAAAGAAAGAATTTCTTCCGGAAAAATAAAAAAAGCCGTGATAAATGCTGCTTTCAGCGGAGTTGAACTTGATTTCTCCCAAGTAGAATTATCGTCCGATGCAGAGTTCGTTCATATTAAAGTTTCATCTGTTTTCAGCGGAGTTACGCTATTTATACCGGCAGAATGGAACGTATTGATTCGTAAAACGGGAGTTTTTGGCGGGTTCACGGACAACAGAACCGTAAAACCCGAACTGAAATTAAATGAAAAACCTGTTGTTCTCGAACTGGAAGCTGTTTTTGGCGGCGGAGAAGTGAAATATTATGAATAATCCTTTTATAAATAACAGTAAATCAAGGATTTGTTGCTTTGGCATTTGGGCGGTTTTATTTTCTGTCCAAATGCTTCTGCTGCATTTCTGCGCTTCGCAGGATATTATTCCCGTCTGCATCGACGCCTTGATTTTCAATGGATTATATCTAACATGTATACTGCTGTTGTGGCATCCTTTAAATTATTACAGGAACATAATAAACATACCTCTGTTTCTGGTTTTTCATTTCCTTTTATTCCTGTTTTGCCTTTCGATTTGCACTGGTGGTATAACATTCATATTCGCAAAGTTGCCGCAATACGGCTCATACTGGAGTTTTTTTATCAGCATCCTGCCATACCGCATCCTGTTCTGCGCGGCTCTGTATATTATTTCTGTTTTAAGCTATTATCTGGCGCAATCCATTCATAACATGCAAAAACAGTCCGACGAAATTGCAATGATAAAAAATGAAACGAATATGCCTGAGGAAGAAACCCTTAGCCGGATAGCTGTTAAAAAAAACAAAGAAATACGGCTGATTTCTGTAATGGATATTCTATATATCGAAGCCAATGGCGATTACGTATTAATATACACAGATACAGGACGTTTTCTAAAAGACAAAACAATGAAATATCTGGAAACGCATCTTCCGGTCGACCGTTTTGTCAGGATTCACCGTTCATTCATTATAAATATAGATTATCTGGTGAAACTGGAACTCTACGAAAAAGAAATGTACCAAGTTCAATTGAAAGGAGGCATTACGCTCAAAACAAGTAACGCTGGCTATAAACTGCTAAAACAGAAGCTACAATGAAAATTCATATTTTTCAATTGTAAAATCTCACTGGCAAATTCATAATTCATGAATTGCTTCGCTAACACTCGCAATGACGTTGCACGTAAATTATAACAGGTTGTAACTCATTATATCCGTTCCAGCGCTTTTTCTATTTCTTCTATTGAAAAGCCTCGCCCGACAGCGAAACGTATCAGTTTTTGTTTGATTTCAAATTCGTTCCTGCCATAGACAACTCGCCGCTTATTCCGTAACAGTTTGATTAAAAGTTCTTTGTTTTCGTTCCCGTCGATCTGTTCCAGCGCTTCCTGAATAAGAGACTCAGGAATTTGCTTTTTATTAAGTTCATACTTGATTTTGTAAATTCCCCAATGGTTGTATTTTATTTTATCGTTCACAAATGCATGGCAATAACGTTTCTCATCCAGGAATTTTTCCTTCTGAAGTCGTTCTATCAAACGGTTTTGTTCGTTATACGGGATTTCCCACAAATCCATTTTCAGCCGGATGTCGTATATGCACCTTTCGGCGCGGGAACAATAAGCGGCTAAGCGATGCAATGCCTGTTCGTATGTCATCTGTTTCATAATTGGGCTTTTATTATTCTGTCTTTACCTGAAATATCTTTTCTTAATTCAACAAAACTGTAGTTTTTTTTCACAAGCATTTCTGCTGTTTGGTTGCCATAAAGCGAATTTGTTTCAAAATATAGCGTACCGTCTGGTTTCAAATGCTTTAAGCCAATATCAGCTATTCGTTCATAAAAGAGCAGCGGTTTTTCCTGGGGGACAAAAAGTGCAATACACGGCTCGTAATTCAGAACATTTTCCGACATTGCGTCCTTTTCTTCTGGCGTGATATACGGAGGATTACTTATGATAACATCCCATTGTTCAGGCAAATAGTCCGGTAAATCTTCCATTATGTCGCAACAGATAAAATTGACATTAACATCATTCCGTGCTGCATTTTTGCAGGCTACATCCAGCGCTTTCTCGGAAATATCCAGCGCGTAAATCGAAGCAAACGGAAAACGTTTAGCCAAAGCAACAGCAATACAGCCGGAGCCGGTTCCAATATCCAAGCAATTAAATTTTTCGTTTACTGATGGGTGAATTGAAACAGCTTCCACCAATTCTTCCGTTTCGGGTCGTGGAATCAAAACATTTTCATTCACAAGGAGTTTAAGTCCGTAAAATTCAGTTTCTCCTATTATATACTGTATTGGACGATATTTTTTCAATTCTTCCGTTATTTTAATTATCATGTCTAACTCGCCTGACGACAGTTCATTATCTTTATCAAACAAGAGACTTTGGCGACTTTTTTTACAAACAAATTCCAGAATCAGATAACTTAAAGATCTGATTTCCGTTTCAGGATACAAAGCCTGTAAGTGTTCTTGTATAAATTGAAAAGCTTTTTTCATAAACCTAACAGCTGAAATTATTTGTTTCAATTGTGCAAAGTTCGCTATTTTTTTGAGAATTGCAAAAGAGAGTAAACGAGGGGTGATTTTTTCAACTACGAAGAATTAAAACTTGTCGAGATAGGGCGACTCGAACGCCCGGCCTCCACGTCCCGAACGTGGCGCGCTACCAACTGCGCTATATCTCGATTTGAGAGCTGCAAAAGTA
>JAIRPX010000294.1 GCA_031256775.1 Dysgonamonadaceae bacterium | reverse complement strand
GTTGTAGCCCGCGTGGTGAATGACCATGAAATATCGCCTGGATACTGATTGAGAGCGCCTGCCAAAACTGTTACAGTATAGTTCTTTTCGGGAAGCAGCAGATCGTGCGCGATAGTTACCCGTCCTGTTGAGTTGTTGGTTACCCCCGTAACGTTTACGGCATTGTCCGTACCGGTTTCCTTGATGCTTACCTTGTTCATAACATCTTCTGTTACCGTCATGGTTTCAAGAAACGATAACTGCACGGCTGTGTTTGTAATCACATCTACTGCATTCTTAGCCGGAGTGGTGGTATAGCTTGGAAGCACGTCCACGCGAAGATCGTCAACATAGATGTTATTGCCATAGGCAGACGCACCTTCTATAGCAAAGTAGGTATTTGCAAAACCTGTAGCAGGAACTATTATGCTGTATTTATACCAGCCATCAGCTGCTTCAACAGGGATTAAGCCACGATTACGATAGACTGTTTTTAAAGGTGTTAAACCGGTTATGTCTGGCGTTTCGCTTACATAAACATTAACGCTGTCTTTTTGGGACATCTCACTATCTCTGAACATCCAAAATGATAACAAAACTTCTTTATCGCTCAGAGCCATAGGCGGAGTATATAAAACGCCTTTTGAACCGAAATTATAGTTATAGCTTCGGAACTGCAGCATGGCACCTCCTGATTTTGGAGAGCAGGATGGGGCTATTCCATTACCTATCTGGTGTCTCCATGCAGTGGGAAGCGAACTAAAAGTTCCGGTTGCCGTTGCTGTCCAGCAAGCCGTAGGAAGATACGGAACATCTGTGATGTCATCTTCAAATCCTTCCGTCCATGGAAAATCGTAAATTACATCACAATACGTATTTTTAACCAATTTTGGAGTAGCTTCGTCATTTGACGTATTGGCATCTCCTGTCAGTCCGGTATATGCCTTAATTGTGAAATCGGTTGTCTCGGTAGCCGACAAGTCAGCCTTTCCTGTGAAAGTATAAATAATTTCCCCGTCGTATGGTAGTTCTTCTGTTGTTGCTTCCGTAACCGGAGTTCCATCGTTTATCTTGAACGATACAGGCATACCGGCAGGAATTGCCAGAGTTCCGTAGTTTTTAATCTTCACCTTCACAGTTTCAGTAGCACTTAAATTTTTACCGCTTTTAGGTTCTATAATTTCGGTTACTCCTGCATCGGAAGTGTCAGCATAATCGCCTACACTCAGGTCGTCAATATAAATATTATTATTTCCCCAACTGGAAATTCCTTCCAAAATCACATAAAAATTATCGCCGCTTGCTCCGGGCATTATCACGTTATACTGATACCAGCCATCGGGTCCTGTTTCAACAGGAGCGAGCGATATACTTCGATAAACCGTTTTTAGAGGGGCGCCACTTGCCACAGGAGTAGAACTGATATATATATTCACACGCTCTTGCTGATCAGCATTAGACGATGAACGGTAAATCCAGAAAGAGAATTTCAAATGACCGGTATGCTGAATAATCGGAGTAACAAGAGTGGCTTTTCCTCCGTTTGGTATATTGTAAGAATCAAATTCAATCATTTTAGAGCCGCCATGTGGAGTAATACCGGAAGGGCGAACAGATGTATCTACAATTTTCCATGGGCGATTACCAGAAGATTGCTCTATATAACTTTTCCAGCATGGATTCGGAGGTATCAAGCCTGCTTCAAATCCTTCATCCCATGGGAAAGAGGTTATTTTGCAGGGACCGAAATTTTCCACATCCACAATAAAGGCATCGTTTGCAGGATTGCCGTCGCCAGTCACATCGGTATATGCTTCGATATGATAGGTTTTGAAAGTTGAAATATCAAAAGGAGTAGTAAAATCAAAAACCTGTTCTTCTCCAGCGTTCAACGTACCGCTGAAAAGTTCACTTACTGGAGTTCCGTTATCCACCTTATAAACTACATTGAATCCACTCAAAGGATTGGATCCTAAATTTTTAACTTTAACGCTTACCGTTCCATCGGTCAATTCCGCTCCGCTTACGGGAGCTGTAATAGCCGTAACTCCGCCGTCAAAAGGCATAAGTTCCTTAATTGATAAATCATCCAGATATATGTAAGCGCCGTTTGTTGTCGGACAGGAATAGAGAGCAACGTATTTTGCATTAGCCGGAATAGCGATAGCGTATTCTTGCCAAGTATAAGTAACTGAAGGCAGAGTTAATTCCTGCCAGCCGGTAAAGTCGCCCGTCTGGTTTGTCGTGGTGGAGTAGCCTATCTTTATTTTTCCATTCGCTAAATTACCGGCAACATTAAGAAAGAAAGAAACTTCTTTGGCGTTAGATGTAACAGGCAATTCAGGGGTAATCAGATATTGATCATAAACTCCGTCGGAGCTGCTGTTGTAAGACATAAAGCGCCAAACATAATTGCCCGATTTGGTAGTAGGATAGCCTGTAGTTGCATTGAAGCGCACAAGATCATTGCTTGGCTGCCCGCCCAGATTGATTGATTTCCAGCCTTCGCAAAAGATATCTTCAAAATCTTCAAACAGAGGAAGTGCGCCGCAGGCTGCCTGATTTGGCACTTCCCTTACGATTATGTCATCAACATTAATATTTCCCACATTGCTTCCTGCTGCCGAATATGCATGAAAACCAAGATGGTAATATGCAGTTGCGGCAGGCGTGATATAACCGGTAGCTTCCTGCCATGTTGTGTTGGTTGCAACTCCTTTTCCCTGATTGTTGTAAAGCAAGACAGTCATCCCCGCAGGAGAATCTGTGGTTCCAATTTTTACTTCCAGAGAACCGGGTATTGGCTTTCCGGTTACATTGCTTGGTATTTTAACCCAGAAATCAATAGCATAAGTTTTTCCCGCTTCCAATTCAAAGTTGTCGGAAAAAGCCCATAGATCCAGCGCATCCGTTTCATGAGCAGCAACAGTTATAGAGGTCCCGTCGCCATGACCGACGGTGTTAGTCTGACCAGCTATTTGCGACCATTGATTCCCCTGAGTAGGCGTTTGCGTCCACACACCCATTGTAAAGACATTAGATGTAGCTGTAAATTGCTGAGTGTAAACATTCGTTACATCAGCCACAGTCTTGCCGACAAACAGCAAGACACCCATAAGAATTAGATAAATCTTTTTCATACATTCTAAAAAAATAAGTAAAACAATAATTTTAAAAAACTGTAAATACGTAATTCATAAAATTCATCTGCGCTTTCCGTACACAAAAAACCGTCGTTTAAAACCTTCGCCCGTTCCCTGTTTTTGAAACAGGCAAAAATTCTGAAAAGTCCTTGCGCAACCCCCAAAATTAAAGATTTACTGTAAATAGCAAGTCTTTTTTTGGACAAAAACTGTCTCATTTAAACGACCGTATATTTTATACAGGAAAGAAAAGACTGTTTCATAAAATATATGCGACAAACTTACAATAATATTTTCATTTTATGAACATAAAACCGAAAAAAAATAATATTCAAGGCAATTTTTATATTAAATTGACACGCCAATTCAATTTTCATCGTTCAATTTTCAATTTTTAGCAGCGCCATTTTGGGGTTCACCCGTAAAACCCTGTGTTTTGCGAGAAGGCGCGTAGCGCCAGTATCTTTGTAGCCGTGTGCGTAAGCGAACGGTAAAGATGTACGGAATATAAACTGAGCAGCGTAGCTGCGATACCTTAATTTTTATTCATTTTATGTTTATGAATTATACTTTACACGGTTTAATTTTATGCAGTCGTCATTGCGAGCGTTAGCGAAGCAATCCAGAATGTCTTGTCCTGAAATAGCTTTACAAAAAAATACTAACAAAAAAGCATAAAAATTATGGTCAGGCGAGAAAAGAAATTTTACACAGAAGAGTTTAAAGAGC